>CAXGRW010000051.1:0-15337 GCA_964012125.1 uncultured Rhodopirellula sp. | reverse complement strand
CGCAGTTCTTTCCGCAACTCTTCGTCTGCCTCGCGGTCCCTGATCGTGACAAATGCCGCAATCGCCTGTCCTTTGAGATCATCAGGACGACCTACCACAGCGGCTTCGCAAACCGCGGGATGACTGACCAAGGCACTTTCTACTTCGATGGTACTGAGCCGATGTCCAGACACGTTAATCACATCGTCAATCCGTCCCATGATCCAGTAATAATCGTCGCCGTCCTGCCTCGCATTATCACCCGTCAAGTACTTGCCTGGCACAGTAGCCCAATATTGCTCAACGAATCTTTCGTCATCTCCCCAAATTCCGCGCAACATGCCCGGCCACGGCTGGCTGATGCACAACATGCCACCGTGATTATCTTCAACAGGGTTGCCAGCTTCGTCCACAATTTTGGGAACAACACCGGGCAACGGCGTTGTGCAGGATCCTGGTTTCGTTGCCGTGATTCCTGGCAACGGGCTCATCATGATGCCACCCGTTTCAGTCTGCCACCAAGTATCAACAATCGGGCACTTCTGGTTCCCAATTTTCTCGTGGTACCACATCCATGCTTCCGGATTGATTCCTTCCCCGACACTGCCCAACAAACGCAAGCTAGAGAGGTCATGCTTTTCGACATGCTCATCACCCCATTTGATGAACGCACGAATAGCGGTGGGGGCGGTGTACAGGATCGTGACCTTGTACTTTTCAACCAGTTCCCAAAATCGATCCTCAGCAGGATGGTTAGGAGCCCCTTCGTACATCACACAAGTCGCTCCGGCCGATAGCGGACCGTAAACAATGTAACTGTGCCCGGTGATCCAGCCACAATCGGCAGTGCACCAGAAGATGTCATCCTCACGATGATCAAACACCCATTCGAAGGTTCGCTTGGCCCACAGGTTGTAGCCCGCGGTGGTATGGCGAATTCCCTTGGGTTTTCCCGTGCTTCCCGAGGTATACAAAATAAAGAGTGTTGTTTCGCTATCGAGTGGCTCGGCCGGCAGATCGCCGCTTTGCCCCTCAACCGCATCGTGCCACCACACATCCCGGCCTTCAGTCATCGGCACGTCGTCCTGCCCGATCCGCTTCAGCACCAGACACGTTTCGACGGTCGGTGACTTCAACAGCGCTTCATCCACAGTCTGCTTGAGTGGCAACACCTTGCCGCGCCGATGCAGGCCGTCAGAAGTGATGACCATTTTCGCGCCAGCATCATTGTTTCGATCGGCAATGGACTCGGCACTGAATCCGGCAAAGATCACCGAATGAACCGCACCAATTCGAGCGCACGCCAACATCGCAATCGCCAACTCAGGCGTCATCGGCATATAGATGCTGACCACGTCTCCCTGGTTGATCCCCTGCTCACGTAACCCTGCCGCGCACTTGGCAACTTCGGTACGCAATTCTGAATAGGTCAACGTGCGGGTGTCGCCTGGCTCACCCTCCCAAATGATGGCCGTCTTATCCCCGCGTCCAGCCTCAATATGACGATCAAGGCAGTTGTAACTGGCATTGGTTTTTCCACCAGCAAACCACTCCACATTGGGAGCATCCCACTTGCACACTTCCTGAAATGGCTCGAACCAGTGCAAGTGCTCTTCCGCCTGCTCTTTCCAGAAACCATCACGGTCCGAAACCGCACGGTCATACATCTGCTGGTATTGATCCGTGGATGAGAAAACGGCTTTTTCCGTGAACTCGGCTGGCGGAGGAAACGAACGATCTTCGGTAAGGACGTGGTCAATCTGACCGGACACGTCAGTCATATTTGCGAATCCAATCTCGCGAGGAATAAGTCAGTTCGTGAGGCAGTCACAAGCAATGCTTATGTAGCCATCTGCAGTGCGTAGTCTAGTGGATTTTTCTGTCCGCCGTTGGTACTGCGAAACTCAAAAGAGATTCACCCGCAAGTCACCAAAACGTTGCTAACTGCAATGATTTGCACCGTACGCAACGTCACACCTCTAAACCGCCACAGTATCCACTGCTGGGCAATACATACGATTAAACCGGCTACCCAAAGCTCAACGCCAAATCCGCGACTCAAAAGTCACTCGTTGCCACACTCAATCGGAAATCTGAGTCAAAAAACCCGCCTGGCTTAGTAATGCGGATAACAACCACGCAGGCGGCGAGTCAATCAGCCGAGCAACACAGAAAAACACCCGAACACACAGTGCCTGATGTTGGCGACAAACGCGAAAGAGAGCCGATCGCGTTGGTTCTGGCGGCCCAAAGTATCAGCCGACCAAAGTAGCAATGATGCTGAGCCCAGAACGCCAGAGATGGCAACAAACGCGGTGGTCCTTCAAATCCAAGCTGAGAAGCACGCGTTTGTTCACAATATACGATAGCAATTTTGGCAGCGGTTAGGCTGCCCGGCGGTCTTGATGAATCCGACGACTGCTAGCCTCGATTCTTTCGCGAACCGCTGCATGAGGTCCCATTTCCTGAGTCGTTGCGTTGGGATACCACGCCCGCTTCGAAACAGACTCCAAAACTTGCTGCGCCAAGTCCACAGCACGGGCTCCAGCAACTCCATCAACCGTCGGTGAAATCCCAGTCTGAATGCTGATCACAAAATCATGCAACTCGTCGAGGATGGCGTTCCTGGGTTCCAGCTCAAGCTTTTCGCAACGCAGTCGTTCGCTAAACAATTGGCCAGAGTAACCGAGCGGGTTGTCTGTTTCGGCTGAAAGATCAAAGTCACGACGAACCACAGAATCACAGGGTCGAACCACCGAAAGTGCCGGTGAGCCGAAATCGATTTCCGCAAACCCATGACTGCCGAAAACCTGCATCTGCCTGGCAGGCTCGGGACTGACCCGTGATGCTTTGACATTCGCTACTAGACCACACTCAAACTCGATCCGGGCTTCTGCCAAGTCCTCGTGATCGCTTATCACTGCCAGTCCGCTAGCTGAGACTGATTTCACACTGGCGTCGGTCATCGACAGGATCAAATCAAGATCATGAATCATCAAGTCCATGACGACGCCCACATCGAGACATCTTCCTGGAAAGCTGGAAGCTCTCACAGCTTCAACATATTTTACGTCGACTGCTAATTTTTCCAAGGCGGTGAAAGCCGGATTGAACCGCTCAACATGACCGACCTGAAGCGTTAACCTCTTGGCATTCGCTAGCGTGGACAGACGATTAGCGTCGTCCCGCTCAATCGTCAGTGGTTTTTCGACCAACACATGCTTTCCAGCGCTCAATAGGGTTTGAGCGATTTCCGAATGCATGTCAGTGGGAGCAGCGATTACCGCCGCATCGATTTCCGGTAAGCAGTCGCGATAATCCGCGTGGACAGGGACGCCGAATAACTCTTCCGCGTTCTTTCTCGCAGCTTCGAAAGGGTCACTCACTGCAACAAGTTTAGCCCCGTCAACCTGCCCCAGTAACTTGGAATGTACACGCCCAAGATGCCCGGCACCAATGACGGCGATCCGTAGTTCACTCACGCTGCTTTCCTTCGTCGATCACGACCACGGCCGTGCCGCCCGTCGCTGGATTGGTCAATAGAATCAAACAAGTGTTTCAGTACAGGCCGAATCGGCCCACAATTCATCAATTCCTCGCGGGCGACCTCGACCCCCAGTCGGTCTCGGTACATCATGCGATAAGCCTTATTCAGGACCTTGATGTCGTCTTCGGGATAATCATGACGCTTCAATCCAATCGCGTTGACTGCCCGCGGTTTGGAAGGTTGCCCATCCACAATCAGATAAGGAGGGACATCGTGCAGCACTCGGCTCATGCTACTGACAAAGCTGAGTTGCCCGATAGAAGCAAAGTGATGAACCCCGACGCCTCCGGCAAGTGTCACATCGTTACCAATGTGAACATGCCCACCAAGCATACCGTTGTTGGCGATCACGATACGATCACCCAGCGTGCAATCGTGAGCCACATGCGTCCCTGTCATCAGAAAATTGTTGTCGCCGATCCGAGTAACGCCCTGGTCCTTCTCGGTCCCACGATTGACAGTGCAGTTTTCTCGAATGGTATTCCCGTGGCCAATCTCTACACGCGTGGGTGTATTTGCGTAACTGGTGTCCTGTGGATGACCTCCAATGACACAACCTTGAAAGACATGATTATCTTCACCGAGGCTACAAACCCCGGCCATCACAACGTGATCCTCAATCCTGGTGTTGTCGCCAATCGACGCATCTGGACCAATCACACAGAAGTGGCCGATACGTACGTTGGTACCGATTTTTGCCCGAGGGTCAACAACAGCGGTTTGAGCGATAGACGTGCTCATTTTTGCTCCGTGGTCATGTGCTTTGCGTATCACGCATTCATTTCAGGAATCCACTATCGACGCTAGGCCGCTTTTCTCTGTTTCAGAAATGCGGACTGCGTATCGTGCTCTTCCTGTGCTGCCAGTTCAGCCAACTGGCTTGCCATTTGTCCGTTCAAATTGTGTCCGCCTCGGAAAGAAGTGAATCTTCCGATCAACTCCACACCTGCCAGTGACAAGTCGCCAATCAAGTCGAGGGTCTTGTGACGAGCGCATTCGTTCCGGAATCGGTACTTGTTATCAACAGGCCCATCGGGACCAATGACGAGCAAGTCTTGATTGGTCACATGAGAAGCCAAGCCTGACTCCCTGATCTGATCAGCCTGAACTTTAGTCACAAACGTTCTGGCTGAAGCCACCTCCCGAATGAATCGGTCCGGTGACAACTCCACACCAAACGCTTGGGGAGCGATTGGCGTCTGATCATCAAAGCTCAACTGGTATTCGAAATACGACTCACCGGCATGCGACGGAACAGCTTCAACCCAGCCGTCCATGGTGCCGATGCGGTATCGATCACGAATGACCAACTGTTTCCGGGGGGCAGCCTGCACGATCAATCCGGCACTGCCCAACTGCTCAACAAACTCAAAGCTACTGCCATCAAGCGAGGGCAATTCTTCGGCGTCGATTTCGCAGATACAATTGTCGATCTCAAGGGCATACAGGGCAGCCATCAGATGTTCAACCATCTGAAACTTTGCTTCGCCGTTGGCGAGATTCGTCCTCAGGCTGGCATCATACCGGCGGCTGACGAGTGCTTCGCAAACGGGGATAGCTGGTAAATCAGAGCGAATCAGGCGTACGCCCGTACCCAGGGCAGCTGGGTGCACAATGACCCTAACTTCCTTGCCACTCCAATAACCCCTGCCACTGACTTCACATGAGACAGCGATCGTATGTTCGTTGCGTGACGGGTTCACGCTTCAGCCTCCCTGCACTAAAAGTTCCAACATCCTTGTCGGAACCTTGACCAAACAAAATGCGTGATAGCAAGCTACTCACGCTCAGGTTAAAAATCGCCACACACGTGCGTGGCGATTCCAAAATCATCACCTCACCAGCTGCAACAAAGCCAAGTCACAAGGACCTAGTTTCGCTGAACACCTGGTGTTGGAGCAGCAGCCTGC
This sequence comes from uncultured Rhodopirellula sp., assembly GCA_964012125.1. Classification (GTDB taxonomy): domain Bacteria; phylum Planctomycetota; class Planctomycetia; order Pirellulales; family Pirellulaceae; genus Rubripirellula. The sequence goes on along the minus strand of CAXGRW010000051.1, from coordinate 9,901 downwards.
TGTTCCATTTGCTTCGTCAGGTACTGCATGATCGCTTTGGTCATGTCGAGGTCCTCATCATGATGAACAATGTTTCTCATGACGCCGCGGATCACGGTATCTGGCTTTTCAAGATCCATCTTGTCACTGTTATAGCGAAGCACAAGGTTGATCTTGTAAAAGTCTGCCATCACCTTAACACCAGAAGTGATACGCTCGTAGTTCTGGTAGTAGATACGGGCTTCTGCATCAGCCAACTCGCGACGCTTGCTCGCCATCTGAAGGCGGAGCTGCGAGTCACCCTCAGCGATCTGCTTCTCCAAAGTGCCGTACTCCGGAGTACCAATTTTGTACTGCGGCAACTGCTCAGCCAGTTTTTTGAGCTCGGCTTGCCTTGCCTTCATCGTCGTGTCAAATGCTTTCAGATCATTCTCCACCTTCGATACTTCTGAGCGAATACCGGGGTGAGTCTTGAAGATGTAAGCGATGTCGACCACCGCAACGCGATGACCGGTGCTTGCCGTGGCCGGCTCAGCATTCTGTGCCGATACCGAAACTGGCAGTAAGGTTGTAACTGTAACGATGGCCAACATGATGGCCGATTTGCCGAAAGATCGCACGTCCGCTCTCCTTGCGTTGTGGGTGCGTTGTTCTCCGAATGCTGTCGCATTCTCCCAACCAATTCCGGCGTCCATCGCCAAGGTGGGAAACTCTTACCGATCCGCTGCCCCAAAGGACTGGCGATTCGAGTCGAGTCGGATTCTGCCACCAATTCTTGTAGACGTAAAGGTCGAAATCGCTGAACACCGCGCTCAGCCAAAAAAAAGTTTGATTGAATTGGCAGCAAACTCAACCCTCAGGCCGTGCTACCAAATCGATGGTTACCGAAAGGGACTCACCGTCCCGCTTCACCGTGACTGGCATTTTCTGCCCGGGCGAGCGTGACCGCATGAATTCCAACACTTGCTGCGAGCTCTTGACCGACTTATCGCCGAGTGTTTCCAACAAATCACCCGTCTTCAATCCGGCACGCTCCGCTGGTGCTCCTTGAACCAACCCTGAAATCACCACTGAATTATTGCGATTTTCCACCGAAACCCCCATATAAGCGGTGATTTGCCGGCGAACACGCACACGATTCTCTGTCTCAGCATATTCCGGACGCTGCTCCAAAGTCGCTAATTCATAAGTGACGTCAGAAACTATATCGGTTATGCGGGTTAGTCCACCAAACTCGATTTTGTCGAAATCGTCAGTTGGACGGTGGTAATTGTCGTGCAACCCTGTGAAGAAGAACAAAACAGGCACACCCGCGGTGTAAAACGACTGGTGATCACTCGGACCATATCCCGAAGGCACCTTGAACAAGTCAAACTTGTAATCCTCGTTTGCCCTCTCAACGAGACCGTCAAACGTCGGCGCCGATCCCGTCCCATAAATCGTCAATTCGTTGTCTCGCAAACGCCCTACCATGTCGAGGTTTACCATTGCAACGGTCGACTCAAGTGGAATTACCGGGTTCCTCACGTAATGCTGACTCCCCAGCAAACCACGCTCTTCTGCACTAAAACCCATGAACAGAATCTGACGATGCGACTTCGCATCAGCCAAACGACCCACCATTTGCCCTGCAATTGCCAGCATCGCAGAGGTGCCGCTGGCATTATCATCCGCCCCGTTGTGAATGGCGACAGTCCCAGGAGCCAATGAACCATAGCCCCCCATGCCAACATGATCGTAGTGTGCGCCGACTACGACGGTTTGATCAGCCAAACCCCCTTTACCGGGCAACAGCCCTAAAACATTGCTCGTGTTTGCTACCGAGGGCTTCAGTTCCACTCTCAGGTTAGCAGTCACACCGACGAGCGCCGTACTTTGTGGGCTTCCTGTCGCATCGATCGCTGCTTCCAGTTCCGCGAGCGTCTTACCGCCGGCAGTCTTGGCCAAAGCATTTGAAATCACATCACGCGAGACCGAGACGATCGGAATCGAGTCTTGGTTCTCTCGTCGAATCCCTGCGTCCGTAAGCCCAAGAACTCCTTGCTGAACATTCGCCAAACTTTCATCCAATGAATCGATCATCTGCTTGGCATTGGTAATTTTCTCTTTGATGGACTTACGATTATTCGTTGCGTCAGCTGGCAATGTTTTCAATTGCTGCGCAAGCTGCGTGTTGCGCGCTCTCTCTTGGTCGATCCGTTGCTTTACATTCTTGACGGCTTCCTCGACGCTTGCCGGATCGTTGACAATTACAACGGCCTTTGCACCATGCTTGATTGCATTCTCGATTTTGGTGGCAAAGAACGCATGACGAGTATTTTGAGTGCCAGAAAATTTGCTATCGGGATCACTCGCTTGCGGCTCTTTCCGCAAAACAATCACAACCGCTCCCTCAACATCGACGTCAGCGTAGTCATCGTAATCAAGCCTGGGAGCAGTGACACCGTAGCCAGCGAACACAACCGGCCCCTTGATATTTGCTTTACTACTGCCTAGCGCCAGTGGCATCAGCCCCTGATTGAGATTCACTACGATCTCACCGAAATCCGCATCATTACTTGATAACGTCAAACGATTATTCCTAGCGGCCCCAACGCTCGAGCCCAACTTGACGGCAAACGGTTGCCGAGGCTTTCCGTCAACCAGATCGGTTTTCAACCCGATGCCGTTCATGCGATCAACCAGATAGCTAGCCGCTACCTCAATCGTCTCGTCAGTGACGCTTCGGCCACGCAATTCCTCGCTAGCAAGAAACTTGATGTCGGCGCGTAATTGGGCTTCGGTTGCATCGGCAACTTGCGTGTCGGAACCAGCATCAGCCAAAGCAGTGAGCTGATCATTGCCCACGCCCACGTCCTTCTGTTGTGCCCTCAGGGGAACACTCGCCGTCACAATTGACAGACAAGCCACAACGACAAAACAAGTGTTTCTCACGGGATAAAATTCCAAGATGACAGTGAGTCAAGATAACAGCGACAAAGCACACCACCTGACATTCATGCCAGTCGCCACGCAAATCCAGCCAGAGCGACTCGATCTCAATCGCTTCGACCCGGCGTGACTCGCGGACTGGTGCCAATCCCGCAAACCACAGCGTTACCCACCAGGACTATGCACTCACTGCTGCCCCAAGGAGATCACGCTAATCCTTTCTTTTCACCACGCTCGATGAGGAACAGCAAGATAGGACTCGCGATAAAGATCGAGCTATAGGTACCGGCAATCACACCAACCACGAGTGCGAACGCGAACGCATGAATGCCTTCGCCGCCAAACCAATAAAGCAACATCACCACAATCAGCGTGGTTATCGAAGTGAGCAATGTTCGGCTCAATGTCTGATTGATACTGACATTGATCATGTCGCCGGTCAGCTTTGGAGCCTTACCCTTGGTCTCACGAATACGGTCAAAAACGACAATCGTATCGTTCAGTGAATAACCAATGATGGTCAGGATGGCTGCTACTACTGTCAGACTGATTTTGAATTCATCAATTTGAAGGAAGCCAAGGGCACCAGCAACGTAAGCACTGACAGCGATCGCCCCCAACGTGATCAGCACGTCGTGAAGCAGAGCAGCGACCGCGGCAAAACCGTAGATCACGCGTTGGAATCGGAACCAAATGTAGGCAATGATGCACAACAAACTGGCAAAAAGAGCACCAAACGCTCGGCCAATCATGTCTTCCGCCACCCGAGCACCCACCGAGCTACTGCTAATCCAGACGGGCTCCTGACTCATATCAGTCTTCAAAGCAGCCATGACCTTGCCCGCCTCAACTGCAGGCAAGTTCAACACAACTTCCCACTGCTCAAACGGCAGTTCTGAGTCAGCTTCCCAAGCCTCTATCCCATCACCCATGGGAGTCAGGTTGATACTTGCATCTGTCAGAACAACCTTAGCGTTCACAGCAGCAGCAAGCACCTTCTCCTCGAGAGTTGTACGGTTAGCCTTGGCACGGCCTGCACCTTCATCGCCGCCAATGCCCAGCGTGATCACCGCTGCACTCTCTACCACAACAACATCTTGGCTATCGTCTCGAGGAGCTACCTCGGCAGACGGGGTGGTCGAACCGTTAGCCGAATCGCTGCTGGCGGCGGCAGTAGCACCCTCGTCGGCAGCACCCTCGTCGGCAGCAACAGTTGCATCGGAAGCAGCAGTTTCCGCAGGTGCAACATCGGAGGCATCTGCCTCGGTCGATTCAGCGTCGCTGCTCTGACCAGCAGGGCTCGCCGGCTTGTCAGCCCCAGAATCCTGCGTTTGCTCAGCAGACTCATCTTGAATTGGCGCTGAGATATACATTAATCCGTTTCCGAAACTCTTGTCGGCATTGGGTCGCCATGAAGATTGCTTATCAACGTCACCGTCTTTCGGTTTGATCGAGACGCTATAGGTAACCAAATCGATCGGCGTACCCTCAAAAGCTTGAGCAACCAGCTGCTTCAAGTCGTTGACTTGCTCTTGCGATGTATCAACCTTGTAAACCGTTTGCTCAGGGACCCCGTTGACGGAAACACCATTGACCGTAAAGGGAATCTTCTCCTGCCCTTCTTGGTCCATGTAAGCAGCGATAACGCCGCGAATTTTTTCGGTTTCAGTGGGCTCATTGACCCGGAACTGCACTGAAGAACCACCAGCAAAGTCGATATCGAAAATCCCCTTGCCCCTCGAAACCAGAGAAGCGACTCCGATCACGATCAGAATCCCTGAGACCGCAAGTGTCAGCTTGCCTTTACTCACAAAGTCCAAGCCATTCTCTCCCGAGAAGCTTGCTCGAATCCTGTTGACCGTATCGGCCATACTGAGCGAAACAAACCCATGTCGCTCCGCGATATCGAAGATGGTGCGGGATACATAGATCGCTGTGAACATGGAGAACAGAATCCCCAGGATCAACGTGACAGCGAATCCACGAATCTGGTCGGTACCAATCGCATAAAGCACAAAGGCTGTGATCAGCGTCGTCAGGTTGGCGTCGACAATCGTGACCGTTGCCTTGGCAAATCCATTGCGAATCGCCATTCGGACCGCGGCCCCTTTCTTGAGCTCTTCGCGAATGCGTTCAAAAATCAGCACATTGGCGTCAACGGACATACCCACGGTCAACACAAGACCTGCCAAGCCCGGCAAAGTCAGTGGTTGATTGATCAAAACCATGGTAGCAAGGATCATGGCAAGGTTCATCACCAAGGCCACGCAGGCAACAAAACCAGCGAATCGGTAATAAACCAGAATGAAAACCAAAACCAAGAGCAGAGACGCAATGATCGCTGTGATGCCTTTCTGGACGGTGTCTTTACCCAAGGTGGCGTCGATTTGATTCTCAGCAATGGGCTGCTTTGTCAACGCTGCGGGCAGCTGGCCAGCCTTGAGAATCTGCACGAGGGAATCAACTTCCTCACGCGTAAAGTTACCCGTGATTCGCCCATCTTTGCGAATTGGCTGAAGAATATTGGGGGCAGACAGAAGACTGTCGTCCAACACAATGCCCAACTGTGACTGGTCATTTCCTCGCGGGGCGTTGTTTGTCGTCAGCGCGAAGAACTTCCCTGACCCGACATCCGTCAGCGTAAAAGCAACTGCAGGCGACCCATTTTGATCGAAAGTGCTCGCTGCGAACGCTAAATCAGAACCTGTCACATCGAGAACTTTATCATAGATCATCAGCACCTCTAGATCTTTGATCTCTTGGGTCTTTGCCCAGTCAGCCAATGCCTGTCCATCACCGCTGAAATTCGGCGGCTTCACGATTGCCCCATTTTTTCCATTCCTCAGCGTGCCGTTGCTGACGTCCACGCGGAAAGGATTTTCTTGGCCCTCAACATCTTTCTTCTCGCGGTCAACGCTGGCCCAAATCGCCACTTGGACGCCGTCATCAGTCAGGACGCTTGCTTGCGTCGCTTGCACACCACCTTTAGACGCCTGTGTTTTCGCAAGATCGATTTGTCCCGCGTGCTGCCTCTCGTTTGCAACGATGGCGAACCGCAGAACGCCAGCTTCCTCGACCAAACCTTTAATACGATCCACTTCCAGTTGATCGACCTCGGGAACGATAATTTCGATTTGCTTCTCGCCGTAAGGACGAAGCACAATTTCCTGCGTGCCGCTTGGATTGATGCGGCGCGTCAAAGGCTCAATGAGATCCTCTGACACGACTCGTTGCCCCCCAGCGTCGGCAAGTGACTTCAGTTTTTCCGGGTTCAGCTCATATACGAGAATGGTGCCGCCACTGAGGTCGACCCCATAGCCAGGCCACCTGTTCACTAGCACAACCGAACTCGCGGTGATTGCCAGCAGAACCCAACCGAAGCGGGTGCCACTGGTTGGCATCCGCAGCGACTTGGACAGAAAGTTTCCCAGGACAAATGGCAGGATAAGAACTGCCAGCACGACAACGAGCGCAATGAGTGAACGGACGGGAATACCGAACCAGACATCATCCAGCCAGCTGGTCTCCACCACCGGTGCCTCAGTTTGGGCAAGTGTCAGGCAGTGAAACGCAATATTGGTCAAAAAAGAGCAGTCCATCGTTATTTTCTGAATCGAGGATTCGTGTTTGTTTTATTTCTTCTCTGCCGTTCAGTTTGCTTTTCGCAAAACGCACCGAACGTGCAGATTGTGGTTACTCAGATCGGCTTCAGTGCCGTTTTTCATACTTACTCAGCCTTCATCTTCGCTGCCGGATTTACCGCCATCGGCTTGCTCTGCTGCCGCGTCACCGCCAACCCTGGCAATGGCTGATCGATTGACACGAATGCGGACGTTCTGTTTGTCGTCGATGCGAATCGTTACCACTTGACTGTCTGGCCTCGCGGAGACCACGACGCCGTGGATTCCACCGGCAGTGACGACGCGATCATTTTTGCCAATTTGCGACAACATCTGCTGCTCTTTTCGTTTTCGCTTCTTCTCAGGAGCGAGGACGATGAAGTAGAACAGAAAAAACAAAATGCCGATCGGCAGTAGTGGGTTCTCGAATAGCAACCCGAGGCCACCCGGATTTCCAGCAGCTCCCTTCGCTGCAGCCCCCGCCGCTCCACCGTCGGGCGCAGCGGCAACTTCCTGAGCAAGAAGCCCCAGAAATTCGATTGGAACCGATAAAACAGTCTCTATGATCAAACGTCAGCCTTCCGCGTTGATGCGGCAAATTTGGCATGCAACGACCGCATGTTCAGTGGGCTCGCCAAGGTCCTTGACCCCGCGACTCCCCCCGGCATTTGGTCGCACGGACCGGTTACAGGGCCCTTTTTGCGAATGGAGCATGATATGGAAGGTAAAAAAACGTCACAAGCCCAGCAATTTGAGCTGAGGCGTTAAAATCGTCGCCTTTGGGATCCGATATAGCTCCTGCCACGACCCAATCGCCACAAGTTGTCCTCGCTTCGGGTGGACACAAGCAACGACACGCCGAACCGTGCCGGTAATCGAGGGTCAGCCGAAAATGGCCGTGAACACGCCAATTACACGTTATTCCTGCCGATCCATGCCCTTCCAATGCCCCAACTGGCCGCCCAACTGGCCCTCAATCGAAGCCGCCGCGGTCGCCGCGATCCAGTCTGGGCAATGGGGACAGTACTACTCTGCTCTCACAAAAACTCTTCAGAAAAGATTGTCCAGCGACCTCAATTCTGGACCGGTTCGGCTGTGCTGCAGCGGAACAGCCGCCCTCGAACTTGCCCTTCGCGGCTGCAAAATATCGACCGGCGATGAGGTGGTCATGGCTGCCTACGACTTTCCTGGTAACTTTCGGACGGTCGAGCTATTGGGAGCCAAGCCGGTCCTAGCCGATGTTTCGACACCGAACTCCTCTAATAAGCCCACTGAAATTTCTCCCACGATCAGCCCGCAGCAACTCGAAGCCGCCGCCGGCCCGAACGTACGCGCGGTCATCGCCTCGCATCTGCACGGAGCCCATGCTGAAATGAAAGTTCTCAGGCAAGCATGTGACCAGAATGGCTGGACCCTGATTGAGGATGCGTGCCAAGCGATCGGGGGACGAATAGACGGTCAAGCCACTGGGTCATTTGGACACCTTGCGACCCTAAGCTTCGGCGGCAGCAAACTCATCTCCGCTGGCAGCGGTGGAGCGATCATCGCAAATGACCAACGCCTCGCAGCACGGCTCAATGGCTTGTTGGATCGCCCTGGAGACACATTCCCGCTCGGTCCCCTGCAAGCCGCTGTCATTGCCCCCCAACTGGATCGACTCGACGAACTAACCCAAACACGGAACCTGACAGCACGCTTTCTACGCGAACAAGTCTTTCCGGAAATGAGCAACTGGGAACTGCTGCATTCCCCGCAAACCGACACACCAACTGTGGTGACGAAGACGGAAAACGCGGAACCCAGCGTGGACTCCAAGCCGCCCCAAGTTGGCCAACCGCGCCCCTCAATCAGCACCAGCAACATTCCCGCTTTCTACAAATTCTGCTGGTTAGCACCGTCGCGTGAAATCCGTGAGCAAATCATCGAGCACGGAACCAAGCGAGGGTTACCACTGGGCGAAGGCTTTCGCTCTATGTCCCGCTGCAGTTCAAAACGATGTCGAAAGCCCGCTCCCACACCTCAATCGGACATACTGGGGGAAAGGCTGGTCGTGATGGACCACCGCGCCCTTCTCATCTCACCGCAACGGCATCCTGAACTGGCCGACGCACTTCACGAACTACATCACACGGTCAGTGAATCAGGGTGACCGCCAATCGCAATGAGTGACTCGACTTTGGCTTCACGTTGCAATCCAATCACTTTATCCGGCTCACACGCAGTATCGCGTTAGCCGCGCAGAACACTGAAGCAGAATCGCTCGAAACATCGCAGCGAGAATAACGACAGCCGGAAATCACGCGGTCGGCACGAAAAAACGCCTGCACCGGAGATTTCCAGTACAAGCGTAATAAATAAGACATTTCTCGCTCGCGCGAGGTGTCGCTAGCCTGCGAGTCGGCTGATGCGGTTATGAGGTTGCGCCAGCTCTTCGTCGCTGGGTTGATAACGAAACTGCATTAGGTATGCGTCTTCGATGGTATCGTCGTAGAAATCACGCAGCACTGAGATCGCTCGGAAGCCAACTGACTTGAAGAACAACTGTGCCTCCAAGTTGGTCTCACGTACTTCCAACATGATTCGGTTTCGTCGCTCGTGGGAAAGTTTCCCCAGCAACTTGGTCAGCATTGCGTTGCCAACACCAGCTCTTCGATGCTCTGCGTGAACAGCGAAGTTAAGGATGTGCAATCGATTTTTGTGCAATTCGTAGATCATGAAGCCGACAACTTGGTCTTCTTCCTCAGCCACCATGCCTATGCAATTACGCTGTCGCAAACATCGAATGAAGTCGTCTTCGTTCCATGCAAACTCAAAACATGAGTTTTCAATACCCAATACGGCAGGCATGTCACGACGGATCATCCAACGGATATGAACACAGACAGAAGTTTGATTGGTTTCCACGTTGGACTCCTTTCCAGCGAAACACCACTTCTCACCAGGCAGTCAGTCTAGCCTGATGTGCCCGCGTCCAGATCTGATCGCGAGCGAAGCGGAGAGTAGCAGAAGCCCGTTTTCGCACCAAGGCGAAAAATCCAAAGGCAGATCCGAAGCTCTGTTTGTGTAAAAAAGCTTGGTTTTCGCGATGACGAACGCTGCTGAAACACAGTTGCACCGCCGACACTTCCGAGACGAGCTACCAGCACCATTCGATACCAAACGGTACAGCAAGCTCTTATCCGAGCATTCGGTCCGCTGGCGAGACAGGTCTGTGCTGCAGTGAGAGAGCGAAGGCAAAATCACGACAAAGCATCGCTTTGGATGCATCGAAATGGTCGTCTACCAGCAGTAAATCTGCGTTACTGCGCAAAACCTTGTCAAAAGTTGGACTTTCGCGGCTGAATTGCGTACATTCTGTTACATCTTCTCTC
>CAXGRW010000050.1:0-15459 GCA_964012125.1 uncultured Rhodopirellula sp. | reverse complement strand
TCTTCCCGTCTGACATGGTGAAACTTGCATCGATCTCAACAGGTTTCTTTTTCTGCCTTGAAGTGGAGTAGACGGTACGCCATCGACCAGCAGCATCGAAATTTTCAAGCGCGTAACCCGGAGGGTCGATGTGGGCATGGCAGGCAGCACAGGATGCATCTGACACATGCTTTTGGAGTTGTTCCCTGATGGTTTTTGCTCCGCGGATATCAGGTTCGACCGCGGGCACGTTTTCCGGCGGAGGTGGAATCGGTTTCCCTAATATCCGTTCGGAAACCCAAACCCCGCGTAGGACTGGGGACGTGTTTGTACCGTTCGCAGTCACTTTCAGAATGGCGCCCTGCGCCAGTAAGCCGCCACGATTCGAACTGTGTTCCAGGTTGATTCGTTGGATATTCTCCCCCGCAACGCCATCAATTCCGTAATAACGAGCAAGGCGACTGTTTGCGAATGTATGTTTTGCGCTGATGAGGCGTGAAACACTGGCGTCATGTTTGAACAGGTCGTGCAGAAAGTATCTCGTTTCATCCAGCATGGAATTTTGGACGATAGGATCAAAGTCGCGATGCGTTTTGCGATCCGGTTCCGTGAAGCCGATGTCGACCAAATCTAGCCACTGGTCGGCAAAGCGAGTAAGGAATTCCAGTTCACCGTGTTCTTTCAGGATCCGCTCCGTCTGCTCGTGCAAAACAGATTTTTGATGGAGTTTTTTCTCACGCGCCAGTTTCATCAACTCTGCGTCAGGCATGCTGTTGGTGAGCATGTAACTGAGACGATTGGCGACGGCAAAGTCATCAAGTTTTCCAACGGGTTCGATGAAGTACAGAAATCTGGGTGAGCACAGAATGCCACGGTAGCAGGCCATGAGCACGTCAAACGGTTTTTCTCCCGCGTCTAAGCTTGTTCGGGCCAATCCCAAAAATGGCTGAATCTGTGATGTCGTCACAGGTCGGCGAAAGGCTCGGTTCGCAAACTCCATGATCTGCCTTTCAAGATCTTCTGGGGTGGTCGTTTGACTGAGCCGAATTTTCTGTTGGTCAACTTCCGAATTGAGTTCACCAAGCAGGCGTTGTTGAGTTTCAGATGCGGTTCCAGCCGGATAGATCCTTTGCATCACGATGGAATGCATTGCTAAGCCAGGCACATTTTGTGGTGTGCCCTCACCCGTGCCGATTTGTCCTCCCTGAAAACGGCCGCGTTTGATGGTTGCATCGGCAGGACGGATTTCAAGCATGTGGCCTTTGGGAATCCATGCTTCGAATACGCGTTCTCGTGCCGTGGAGGTCGCCTCAAATGCACCAATCCATGACAGCAGCGGAGCACCGGACGTACACCGCCCACTGCGAACGGAGCACCAGACGCCATGGGTTTCTGGTTCGTTCAGGGAAGACGCCGTAATCGTAAAACGATACCAACCACTTTCATTGGCTGTGGTAGATGGAAGTCGACCATGAAACGTGACACCACTGGACCAGACAACCGCTTTGCCATCCAACATTTCGGGCTCGCGACAGCGACGCCTTGGGTTGACTCGGCACAGTTTTCGGGCATTTAGATTTTGAGGGCTGGGGGTAGACCGGTCGATTACCTTTGAGGTTGCATATTCCAATGCCGTGTCGATTACCGTCAGGTGTGACTGAAGATGAAAGTGCGACATCGACTGAGAGTCAGCAAGATTATTGAAGCCGGATGACCGCAATTCGTCGGTGAGTTGATTTGCGAGTGGAAGGTCAATTGCCAGAAGATCCTGTAGTGTTCGCTCCAGCTGTAAATTGGTCAGACGTCGAGAGCGGACCCGTCCAACTTTCGAGAAGATGTCCTTTTGGAAATCAGTGATCCAGTCGGCAGTGGTTTGTGCAAAGTTTTGTGCTTCTGCGGGTTCGGGCTGATCGGCGTTGGCAGGGGGCATTTCCTCACTGGTGATCCGGTCGATCACTCGCGACCACTTTGCCAACGATGCAGAGTTCTCCAGGTCCTGCTTTAATGAACTCAGGTCAAATCCGCCTTCTCCGTCAGGTCCGTCGTGACAATCGATGCAGTGGTCCTGAAGAAAGCTGCTTGCATGCTCGGGCAACGGTGGCGCAGACATCCCGTTGGACGAAAAACACAGAATCAGACAGATGGGTACAAGACGAAATAACATCGACTCGAGAACACTCTTTTTCAGGCTGTGTGAAATGGCGGGACCTGCCAGGCAGGCAAACGGAGCCTTGCTTGCTCCGTCTGAACATTATAGATCAAAGGCGAGATTTGGGAATCATTGATTCTCAGTTCCTAGGCGTTCACATTTCCTTGATTTACGGGAGATTTCGTTAATTTCGACCCGAGTATGCAGGTTTTGTGCCTTTGTCTTGTGCGAGGAAAACGCAATGTTGCAGACGAGCGGCCAAAATAGTCGGGCGTGTTCCCAAGCAGACACGCTGGTCACTGATGACAACCAGATGTTCTGTCGGCGGTTGGGCTTGTTTGGGTAGTTGAACCAGCACCAGTTACATTAAGTGACCGTGGAGTATGGCGAATGGTTGTTCTGCATGTTGCCACAGGTGTGAGCCCCTCCGGGTGGTTGAAACAAATCGCGTACGTTTTGCCGTTCTAACACTTCTGGATTTCAGAATTCATCATGATTGAATTGATCATTCCGGCGACGGATGGGCGAATCGGCTGGAAGCATGTTTCCGCGTCACTTGCGAAAGCCCTGCAGCTTGATCAAGCGTCCATTGCAGGCATGTTGCCTGCGGGTGAGATCAGGTTGGATTCACCAGCTGTTTCACTTTCTTTGCTGGCGATCAATTTGGCTGCGGGGAATCGGTTGAGTTTTGCCGTGACGCACAGTGAGGACCAGTGCCCCGGGTTACTAATACGTTGTGATCCGTCGTTGTTGCGACTTGAAAGTCAAGATGCTCATGCGAGTAAAGTGATTGTTCATCACGATGAAGCTTGGCTCGAGAGTGCTGACGGACGACCCTTGGTGCTGTGCTTGCATGGTTTGAATGGTACGCATGAAACCTTTGATGGTCTGCGAAAACATCTTCGTTCTTGCGGTTACCGGACAGCAGCGATTTCCTACGAGCCACATCGCCCAATTGCGATGTTGGCGAGTGAGGTATCCAAAGAAGTCGCCGCCCATCTGGCGTCCTCATCTCAAAAGCATGGATTGGTAATTGTGGGACATTCGATGGGCGGTTTGATAGCTCGTGAGTGGACCAATAATGTTGCGTTGGAAAATGAGGCAATCAGCGGCTTGATCACCATTGGAACCCCGCATCAAGGATCTGCATGGGCAACCTTGCCTCCGTTGATGAATCTATTTGCAAAGGGTGAGTTCGGAGTGGCAGACGTGAATGACGTGATCCTGCATACCCCTTCGAGTCCAGAGTTAAGGGATATTGCACCGGGATCAGCATTCCTCGAAGAACTCAATGCAAGAGAGGATCGATCCGACGTTCGATACACATCAGTGATTGGTATCGGGAGTCCGATGGATGCCACAACTATGGCAAAGATTCAGCAGGCATTTCGCCAACTCGAGGGTCACGATGGTTTTATACGTTTGATTCGACCACGTATCGAGCCATTGCTGAGCGGGTTTGACGAGTTGGTTGACGGGCGTGGTGACGGAATCGTTGCCGCCGAAAGCGCAGCTATGGGATCTACCAGCGATTTGGTAAGGGTTGATCTTTCCCATTTCGAGTTGGTTCGTCCTCTGAATGGGCAGCCTGCAAGTGAAAAGGCCGATCATCCAGTTTGGCAGATCGTGAGCGATCGAGTCGCCCGTTGCCGCCAAGTGCCAGATGGAACCACCGGTTTGGCTGGCGGGGAATGACTCGATCGTTTGAACGATACACAGCCGATTCATAAATCGCTGTTTGGGACCCAATTTTTCGGGAGCCAGATTACCGGAGACCAGATTACCGAAGACCAGATTACCGGACACCAGCGGTTATTCCCTCGAAGTGGGTTGCATGGGATCGACCCCCAACGTGCCAACCAGCGCTTCTTGATAGTCTGGTGACTGCGTGTTTGACAGTTGATTCTGAACGTAGGTAAGTCGTTCTTCGAGTTTCAAATCGCGAACAATATCCTGTTCAGTTGGGTCGTCGAGGTAGTTTCGAACCTTTCGTTCCATGGTTTTCCAGTGTTCGATATCACGCAACTGCTTTGCGACCAACCGGCGACGATACCACTCGCTTTTGAGTAGTTCCTCCCTGGAGAACAGTCGTCGGATTTCTGGATCGGTGATTTGTTTGCCTTCATGATTGCCGTGGGCCATGATATCAAGCACAGCTTTCAGCGGTGGGCATGCATTCTCATAACCTCCATCCTGCATGTAGTTCATGGCAACTCGCTTTTGTGCTTCAGCAATATGGAGAATCCCATCCGCGAAGGAGGGCAGATCCTGTAGTTCCGGCTTGAGAATATCCTCCGTAAAAACCTTGGACGGGTTGTCGAAAACACGACCGAGATATTGCCGCACAAATTTACGTGTAATGCGGTATCCGAGACGACTGGCGGGGATCTGTTTGCCTTCGAATTCAAAGTCTTCGATAGGCTCCAACATTCCGGTCTTGAGCAGGTTCTCGGGATCTCTTTCCTCCGGTCCCATGCGGCACCAGACTTCGGGGATCAGTAGGGAAATATCGTGCCCGACCTCAAAGCGGGGGCCGATGTGACCTGCAGGTGTACTGAAGCCACCCAGTTCTGTCAGGATCATCGACGTGACAATGGCATTCAGATCGATTGATGGCAGCAGAGCGTTGAAGGGACCCTTGGTCAGTGCACCTTCGCTTCCGGCACCCGTGGTGCTGGGGCTTTTGCCTGTCAGCGAGCAAACATAATCCATCACCAATTCAGGGAGTTCCTGAAAGTGCAACGGAGAGTAAACAGCGAGTGATCGAATTCCCGTTTTGGTATCTGGCGGATTGTTTCGTCGGCCACTGAGAATGGCCCCCACTGGAGCAAGCACAGGTGAGTCAGCCGGTAGGCAGCGGCTGAGTTGCATGCCTCGCATTGCTATGTAGGTATCGCGGGAGTTCACCATGTCCGGACGATCTTGCAGATAGCGGGGATTCTTTGTTCGCGATCCATTTACAATTCGGGGGTCAGCAGTGCTGACTACAAAGCCTTCCGCCTGCTGCGCTGCCTCTTCGAGAAGCGATTCCATGGGGCCACTGAACTTGTCAAATTCCACAGCATCGTCGACGATCTCTCTCGCTTTCTGAGTGGAAAGTGGTTCGAAGTTGCTGATGAAATTCCCCGGCAGGGAAAGGTCCAGTTCCGTCTGCTTGTCTAACCCGCGGTGAACAGCATCGTCGGGCCGTTGGAATAAACGATATTCACAATTCTCAACAAACTTGTAGCTGAATGCCGGGGCTATGGCGGGCCCAAGTTCCGCTACATCTTTGGCTGGTACGACAACGCTGCAGCTAATGTCATCTTCCCGTTGCACTTTGGCAGCTGCAATGAAGTCCTGACGCAGTTTGAATGTTCGCCAACTGCGATCGTCCAAGCCTACTCGCAAGTAGGTGCCAACCAGCGCTCGCTCACCAATTTTCAGTTCGTGGCCCGGTGAACCATTAACAATGTCTACGCCGAAGTACTGCTTCCAGTCCTTTTCCATCCCCGGCTGAACAAATCTTTTGATGATCAGTGCAAGCGCATAAACGTGTTCTGGAATGGTTTCCAGCCATGCGGTGTATTCACTGCTGTAATTGGGCTGCGGTGTTAGCAGTTGAATCATGCTGCCCAGACTGCGTGTTGAGTCCAGTACTCCACGGCTTGGACGCTCGGAGTAATCAGGTTTGTCGGGCATGTCATCCCGCCAGCGGTTCTCGTAAGAGCGACTGAAGATTTCATCCAGTTTTTCAAAGTCGCGGTCGATGTCGGCGACAAAAATTGGACCGTACAGCATGTAGTCACGAAGACTCTTGCTGATTTCACTTTTGCCACCGCCGCTGACCGTGCATGGTTTGTGGCAAAAGATTCCTTCGGCCGCAGTACCAATCAAACGCCATGATGGAGCTGCTGGGTGCTTTTCAAGACGAATCTTGTATCCGCTTGGAGCGATGTAAATGTTCTTGGGAGTTAACGGAATACGTTGTTCTTCACCGTTCAGTGTCCATCGAACGCAGCGTTCTTCCAACGTGGCGTAAGCATCTTCTGGTATGTAGATCACGCTGGGGTCTTTGCGATCAACCCCGTAGCCCTCAGGATGAACATCAATGAATGATTCATACTCCTTGGCAATGGTTTTGAACGACCGTCCGTTGTAGCGTCTGCTGTTGACCAGAAAGTCACTGCCCAATGAGTAGGACGCAAAAGCCAAGGCTCCACCTGCGTGCTCTTCTTCAGTGTTACCCATCAGATTTGTTGCAAAGCTGATCTGTGTTTTGACTTCCTTTTTGCAATAGCCGTAGTAGTTGTCGGCAATCAGGGTAACCATCACACCAGAAGCATCACGACAGGAGAGTTTGAAAGCACTGCCATCGTTGTAGCATTCTGACTCGTCTTTCCAACACATTGAGTCCGTGCGTTGACGCTCTGTTGCATCATCCCAATGCGGTAGACCCAAATCCTTCTTGCGCAGGTGCACAAGATGTGGTGCCAAAATCACGCACCCCGTGTGTCCACTCCATGATTTGACATCGAGTGCCGCATCGTTTGCTGCAGTCAGCGGGTCACCCGCATTACCAAAAATTGACTCTACAAAATCCAAATTGCTGACAAGGCTGCCTGGTGCGAAGAAGCGTGTTTCCATGAACTGTGCTTCGCAATAGCCAGGCACTTCCGGACAGACCGCAGGTCTCAGTAGCAGTGAAACCCATGACTCAGCTGGTTTCGAAGATTCCGATGTATACGGCAGAAGCATCATTTCCTTCGGAGGCTGCATCGCCGCCTTGAACAAATTGACGAATGCATTGCGAGGTACCGCTCGCTTGTCTCTTGGAATGGAAAGCCCGTCCTCAGTGATGTGGAAGGTGCCTGCAGTCGTGCGACGATCGGCACGTGGGTTGTTCAGAACGCCATTCAAGCAGCGGTACGAGCTAACTAAGTCATTCTGAAAAGAATGCCCATTCACAGGCAGACTAAGTTCCCTCGCCATGCCGTGACGGTCGAGGGTCAATGATCGGCTAGGCAGGCGCAGGGGACCGTCCATGGTGCAGCCCCGAAAGTATTCCTGCAAAAAGGTTTCGATCCGTGAGTCGACCGGTGCACGATGTTCGGATAACAGCCGATTCTTTTCTCGAAGGCTGTTGAGGATTCCTGTTGAGAAACTCGCCATCGAATCAGAATTGTTGGCTTCGTCAGGCGTTGAGAGACCCGCAGATGCCATCTGGAAAGCGATGTAATTACGGAGTCGATCACGTTCTTGGGGACTTCTTGCCAGTTTTCGGTCCCACCCGGTCGCGCGTTGTAACTGGGCTGCTTCGGAGATCATGGTCGACACGTGGGTAGGCTCCTTTGTGGTTTGCCAAGTTCATTTATCGCCCACAAGATAACAAATTGTCGCGATTTGCGATTCAGTGCAGTACGGTCGTACGGGAGCTAGAAGCCGCAAGGTTGTGCTGTTCAGCGTTCAGGCCCTTGGAACGTTGGAGTAAACGGCATAGAGCAGTTATCATGAACTCTGCATTTTCGCTGTTTATTGACCATGCCGGCCGGTAAATTGCTGAACTTGCGGACAATGACAAGAGCCGAATGTCAATCGAGGCGTGCGGGCTAACGGTAGGATTTGACTAGCCGTTTGCCCCTGCTGCTCGTTTTGTTGTCCCACATTCCCCCCCTTTCTTTCATGAGTGAACCTCACATGATTCGTCTTTGCCTGCCTGTCTTAGTGTCTTTGTTCGCAACCGTGGCTCCCGCGGATGAGCGTTGGTTGGAGTTTCCGGGCGGCGAAGGACCGGGTGCTGGCAAACATATTGTGCTGGTTTCAGGCGATCATGAGTACCGAAGTGAAGAAGCTTTCCCTCAATTGGGAAAAATCTTGTCAAAGCATCACGGTTTCAAGTGCACCGTACTGTTTGCGATTGATCCCGAAACTGGTGAGATCAATCCTGAGAACGTAACCAATATTCCTGGCTTGGAAGCATTGGCTGATGCTGACTTGGTGATCTTCGGACTCAGGTTCCGAAATCTGGAGGATGACCAAATGAAGAAGATTGTGGACTATGCCGAGGCTGGGCGTCCCATGATGGCGTTACGCACATCAACGCACTCTTTCAACATTCCCGGCAATCGTAAGTTTGCGAAGTACAGTTGGAACTACGGCAAACCTGAGTACAAAGGTGGTTTTGGAAAGCAGGTCTTTGGTGAAACTTGGGTGTCCCACCATGGTCAGCATGGTCGACAGTCGACACGCGGAATTGTTGCTGATGCAGCTCATCCCATTGCGATAGGAATCAAGGACGGTGATGTTTGGGGACCCACTGACGTATACGGTATTCGCTTGCCACTCAGTGGTGATGCCCACACAATTATTAAGGGGCAAGTGCTTGTTGGAATGAGTTCTGACGACAAGCCTCTTGAAGGAAAGAAAAATGATCCCATGATGCCGATCGGTTGGACCAGAACCTACAAGGAGGGGCGGACCTTCACGACAACGATGGGTTCTGCAGATGATCTTCCCAGTGAAGGTGTTCGACGAATGTTGGTCAACGCTGCCTACTGGTGTATCGGGATGGAAGATAAAATCAAACCAGATTCGAATGTCGAAATCGTCGGTGAGTACGTTCCTACCAAGTTCGGTTTTGGAAAGTACATCAAAGGCAAAAAACCGGCTGACTATGACATGAAGTAGGCGTGTGACATGAAGTAGGCGCCAGTGTGTCTTGACCTGTTAACCCGATGATGCTGATGGACGACTTGCAAAGAGCTTTCTCGGCGCTCGTGTCGATTGATTTGACTGTCGTTGATCAGCAGCGGGTGACCGGCGGATGTATCAGTGAAGGTTGTCGGGTTGTGACCGAGGATGATCAGGGACGCCAGCAGCAGTGGTTTGCCAAAACGAACCGCGAGTCTTTTCTTGATAATTTTAAGGCCGAGGCTGATGGGCTGACGCGTTTGGCGGCAGTGGAGGCCATTGAAACGCCGCAACCTGAGGTCGTCGGTGTTGCGGGTGATCAAGCTTGGTTGATTATGAAATGGATCGATCAACGGCCTCCCGGAAAAAGCTTTTTCCATGATTTTGGAGCCCGCTTGGCGGAAATGCATCGATGCACTTCAGGAACTCGTATTGGCTTGGATCGTGATAACTTTCTGGGGGCAGCCAAGCAGATCAATTGCTCTGAGGATCGGTGGATTGATTTTGTGGCTGAGAACAGGCTGGGTTTTCAACTTCGATGGGGATTCGACCAGCAACTGATTGACGATTCGCTGCGGCGAGATTGCGAGAGCGTCATTGCTGGCTTGGGTCAATGGTTGGAGGGACGTTTAGAGACTACATCGCTGCTGCACGGCGACTTGTGGAGTGGAAACTATCTCTGTGATGTCGAAGGTCGACCGGTGGTCATTGATCCCGCCGTTTATTACGGTTGCCGTGAGGCTGAATTTGGCATGCTGATGTTGTTTGGGGCGTGCCCAACCTCGTTTTACGACAGTTATCAGCAAGTCTTTCCCATGACCGCCGGTTGGCAGCGTCGTGTCAATGTTTATGTTCTTTACCACTTGCTGAACCATCTGAATCTGTTTGGCGGAGGTTATCATGGGCAATGCCAGCAGATGGCTGAACAGATTCTTCGTACCTGAAACGCATGTTGTGTCCGAAATTGCACACGCAGTTCACGTCTCGATTGCCACTGCATTTGCCAACCGAATTCACCCGAAAGCCAGATTCCTATCATGCTTGCTGCACGTGTCATTCCCTGCCTTGATGTTCATGATGGCCGAGTTGTCAAAGGCACAAATTTTGTCAATTTGAGAGATGCCGGTGACCCTGTTCAAGTCGCTCGCAGATACGAAGATGAGGGTGCCGACGAGCTTGTCTTTCTGGATATCACTGCGAGTCATGAAAAACGCGACATCATTCTTGACGTTGTGCGAAGGACTGCCGAACAGGTTTTCATGCCACTGACGGTTGGTGGTGGAGTTCGCACCATCGATGATGTTCGTTCACTGTTGTCTGCGGGATGTGACAAGGTTTCGATCAACTCTGCGGCATGTAAAGATCCCGAGTTTGTTCGCAAAGCGGCGGACCGATTTGGAAGCCAATGCATTGTCGTCAATATTGATCCCAAACGAGTTGTCAAAGACGGTGAAGAAGTTTGGGAAGTCCACATCAATGGGGGCCGGAAGCCAACGGGGTTGATGGCAGTAGATTGGGCTCGCGAAGTTGAGGCTCTTGGTGCAGGTGAAATTGTGCTGACCAGTATGGACGCGGACGGCACCTGTGATGGCTATGATCTGCCCGTTACAGCCGCCGTGAGCGAGGCTGTTTCCATTCCAGTGGTGGCTAGTGGTGGGGCAGGTAGTCCCGCCCATTTGGTTGACGCCATTCAAAAAGGAAAAGCTGACGCAGCCTTGGCAGCCAGTATTTTTCACTTTGGCCAGTTCACGATCTCGGAAACAAAACAGATCATGCGGGATGCAGGAATTCCTGTGCGTCTGGAATCTGGACACGTCGGTTAAGAGGCCTGCCTGCGAGCTGTCGATTGTCAGCGTAGTTCAGCCGCCTGAGTGATCTTGAGATCATCGATCTCAATGCCTTGGTCGCCGCCCTTTTGCATCCATAGCAGCTTGTGCTTTTTTGTGTTGAAGCAGGCGTGCTGTATCGTTTTGCTCCACCCTTGGTCACCGACTGAAATCGTCACCTTGCGATTTCGGAAGGCCACGTTCACGTCATGCCATTGATTTAGTTTGAGTTCGACCAAGTCTTTTGGCAGCTTCTGGCTGAGACGAAATGCACCACTCACTTTGTCTGCTGGGCGATCTTTGTTTCGACGGTCGGGGTGATTAGGATCCCGTGAGTGGTGGTCGATTTGAAGCTGAACACCGGTGGGGAGTAGTTTGACACGCAACAGATGATCAATACTGCCAAAACCATCATCGCCATCAATGAAAAACCAGATCATGCTATCTTGCTGCAAGAAGCGGAAGCGAAAAGAGATTTCAAGGTCTTTGGTCTCAACCTTAAGAGGCGTGAGGTCCAGGTGGATCATGGGTGGGTATTTCCCACCGCTTTCCCCATGGGTCCAAAGAACTCCCCTTCGAACACGGCTGTTTTGATTCGGGATTTTTGTCTGAAAGCGGCTGGGGTCGAAGTTGTCAAAGTTCTCTGAGAACTCAAATGGGGCTTGGGCAGTCAAATCTTCCGCGGTATAGATCGCCAGCAGTTGGACGAGTATTCCAATCCATGTGATCGTCTTGATTGAGCTGGTGAGGTTCGCCATGGTGATATCTGAGATGGTTGGTCGACTTTTTTGCTTTGCATTGCAAGTTTTTTAAACCGGCGTTTGGGAGAAACCGACGCTTCCAAGTCAGCCGGATTTTGGCGTTGTGCCGCCAGATGCCGTAAAGTCAGGTAGTCTCACCTTGGCGGTTATCGGGCTGGTGACATGTGAAAAAGGCTCGAGCCATCAGTTCCGGGCTTGTCCCCGCTTGACCATTGTCCATCACCTCATAAAACAATGTCAGTGGAGCAAGGATGCGGTGGTGGCTCTTCGGGCAAAAGTACTGCTTGAGACTGAATCGTCACCAAGAGTGGATGCAAGGAAGCATGAGTGGTATTCAGTGGTGTTTGCTGCCGGTTTTAGCTAATCTTTCCTTTCAACCCCAGATTACGAACGTGTCCGACGTCGTCCCAATTCGAACAGCACTGATTAGCGTCAGCGACAAAATGGGCCTTGCCGATCTGGCGGCAGGCTTACAGCGAGCCGGAGTCAGTATCTACAGTACGGGCGGAACTCGTAAACACTTGGAACAGTCGGGCATTGATGTGCTGGACGTCGCTGAGTACACCGGATTTCCCGAAATGCTAGATGGTAGGGTCAAGACGCTTCATCCCAAGATCTTCGGTGGTATCCTGGCGATCCGAGATCGTGATGATCACATGGATGCGATCAGTGATCACGACATTGAGCCGTTCGATCTTGTGGTGGTGAACCTGTATCCCTTTGCTGCAACCGCCTCGCGGGCTGGTTCGACTCGCGCCGAGTGTGTGGAACAAATTGATATTGGCGGTCCCAGCCTCGTCCGAGCTGCAGCCAAGAATCATAATGACGTTGCCGTGGCCACCAGCCCGGAGCAATACGGGGAATTACTTGAGCAATTGGACTCCACCGGTGGATCCAGTTTCGCACTCCGTGAACAACTGGCAGCTGATGCTTTTGATCACACTGCTGGTTACGATCGTGCAATCGCTGATTTCATGCGTGGTGAGAATATTGGTGGAGAGTTCCCCGCCAGTTTGCACCTCTCACTGAAACGAAAGACGCAGTTGCGTTATGGTGAGAATCCCCACCAACGGGCTGCCGTTTACAGCGATCCCAACGTCAGGTCGGCCAATGTCGTTTCTGCTCGGCAGATTAGCGGCAAGGACTTGTCTTACAACAATTTGCTGGATCTTGATTCAGCGTTGGAGATCGTTCGTGGTTTTGGTGGTCCCGCGGTGTCCGTCATGAAACACAACAATCCGTGCGGAGCTGCTACCGATGAGCATCTTGTGGATGCCTGTCGAAAAGCTCTTGCCGGCGATCCCCTAAGTGCATTTGGTTCGGTTCTTGGATTCAACCGTACTGTGGATACGGCAACTGCCGAATTGCTTTGCGAACCTGGTTTGTTCATTGAAGCGATTGTTGCACCGGACTTCGAAGCACAGGCTGTCGGTTTGCTGACCACGCGACCTAAGTGGCGAGAAAATGTTCGCCTGATGCAGGCTGGAAGATTGGACGAGCCGTCACAGCCGATTCAAAGGCGATTCATCAGTGGCGGAATGTTGGTGCAGGATGCCGATCGGATGACAAGCTCATCGTTGCAATGGAAAACGGTCACGGAAGAGCAGATCGAAGATGAACTCTGGGACGACGTTTCATTCGCATGGGAAATGGTCCGGCACGTCAAAAGTAATGCCATCGTGCTGGGAAAAGACACTTCCCTGATTGGTGTCGGTGCGGGCCAAATGAGCCGCGTCGACAGTGTTGAAATTGCAATCGAAAAAGCCGGAGAGCGAGCGCCTGGGTCGGTGCTCGCCTCTGATGCGTTTTTCCCCTTCCCTGATTCCATCGAGGCGGCCGCAGATGCAGGGGTCGTCGCCATCATTCAGCCAGGTGGGTCCCGACGTGATGGTGAGGTCATTGATGCCTGTAACCAGCATGGCATGCCAATGGTGTTCACCGGAAGACGGCACTTCAAGCACTAATGACGATTCTCGACCAGATTATCGTAGAGACGCGCAAGACGATCGAGACGGATCGTGGGCGGAAGCCCAGTGATGTGCTCGAATCGCTGGTTCGCGATTTGCCGCCATGCCGTGACTTTCACGCTGCTCTGGAGGCAGGGACAGCGGTTCAGTTGATCGCTGAAGTCAAACGCGCCAGTCCCTCGGCGGGATTGATTCGGGAAGATTTTGACCCGGTTCAAATTGCCCGTAGCTACGCGGACGCCGGCGCGGCATGCATCAGCGTTTTGACTGATGCACCGTTTTTTAAAGGCTCACTCGATTACCTGGTTGAGATCAGTAAGGCTGTCGAGCTGCCACTTCTGCGCAAAGATTTTATTGTCGATAGATACCAATTGCTGCAGGCACGGGCAGCAGGCGCAGACTGTGTTCTTTTGATCGCCGAATGTTTGTCGCCTGAACAACTCCTCAGTCTGCATGATCAGACGGTTGAACTCGGAATGCAAACCTTGATCGAGCTGTTCGACCCAGCGAATCTGCCCGCTGTCCTCGCGACAGGAACAAGGCTTGTTGGCGTTAATAATCGGAACCTGCATACGTTCGAAACATCTCTCGATCACACTCTTACACTTCGCCCTGATATTCCCGAGGACCGACTGCTAGTCGGCGAAAGTGGAATTCGCACTCACCAAGATGTTCAAGTATTGGGTGCAGGTGGTGTCAAGGGAATTCTCGTGGGTGAGTCGCTGATGAGGCAGCCTGACATTGGTCTGGCGACTCGGAAGCTACTGGGAACTGCCCAGTAGATGAAGCTTGCAGTAGATGTGCCGCAAAGAATTAAACCGCAGTTCAGGTCGAGCGTGCCGCACATCAAGCGGGGCTTCGCGAGTCGCGATTCAGATTCTTTTGAGCCGGCTTAGGCTTCTGGCGGCGTGGGAGGTGGTTCGAAGGCGAATTCCTGCCACTTCACAGCTTTGTCCATCGGTTCAATTCGCATCACCAAATTGCCGTCTTGATAGAGTCGGACGGTCCCAGTGGACTGGCTGACAACGACGGAAATCGCCTTGGTTTTTCGCGTGATCGCTGCGGCAGCCCAGTGTCGTGCACCGAGGCCCTTTGTCATGGTCAGGTCTTCGTGCGTGACCTCCAGCATTTGCCGACTGCGTTCGATGACCCCGTCACTTCCGATCAGAAATGCGCCATCAAGCTGCGCGATTTCTTTGGCATCTTCTTGGACACGGGCATCGAGCAGGTTCCGGTGCTTTTTGTTGTATCCACGAAAGGGATCGACACCACTGTCATTGGAATGTTCCAAAACTTTGCGGGTATCACCGACTACAAATAAGGTGCCTACTGCTTTGCCCTCGCGACCTTCACGCCCAATCTGGGCAGCCAAGTCAACGACCACTTTGATCGTCTGCAATGGCACGCGGCTCTCAAGCATCTGCAGGTCACGACTGGTCAGTCGTCGCATTCGCTCATCGAGCTGCAAGTGGCTGATGGAATCAAGGCGATTCTGCTGAAAGCCACGATACAACGCTACGACTTCACCATTGGTGCGGATCAATTCGTCTGCAGCCGCTTCCAGCAACGCATGCTGCAGGCGTTCCAGCAGTGGGGCTTTCTCTTTGTTGAGTGCAACGGTTTTCAAACCAGCTTCCGAGGCACCTTCGAGGTCTTCCTGAGAATCCAACGCGACAATCACGGGCTTGCTCATCTCACCCGTCAATTCGACGATCCGCTTCCAGTCAGTCGAACCATCCAGAAGAATCAGCAATGCATCCGCATTCCGAGCCTGAAGTAGCGCTATGGCTGAGGAAACCATCGCGGAGTTGTGTTTGGTCAGTCGTTGCGTTGCCATCGACAGCCGAGCCCTAGGAAGAAACGGGACAGGATGTCAATACTCTAGTCGATGGTACGCGTTGCGGACAGGCAAACAACTCAAAAGATGATCAACGGCGGGATTGACTGCCCGATTTTGCCATTGAACTCGATTGCCATGCCTTGTCGCCACCGTAAGCACGTTCGTAATACATCGCGAGAGACCGTAATGCATGACCCTTGGGCCCAATTTTCCAGTCGTGTCCGCGTTCGGTGTAGACGGTGTTGGCCAGGAAGCGTACAGCATTGAC
>CAXGRW010000049.1:0-15523 GCA_964012125.1 uncultured Rhodopirellula sp. | reverse complement strand
ACGGTGGGACCCCACGCTCCATCACGATTGGCTCCGGCGTACAAACCTCGCTCTTTGATGTCAGCGAAAAACGATGCGAACTGATAAAAGTCTTTTTGGGTGAAGGGATCAAATTTATGGTTGTGGCATTCGGCACAGCCGAGAGTCGATCCGAGCCAGATGGTTGATGCGGTTCGGACACGATCCGAGGCATATTTCGTCAGGTATTCTTTGGGCTGAGCACCACCTTCCGCAGACATCATGCCCAGTTTGTTGTACCCGGATGCGATCAGCTGCGACTGGGTGGGATTGTCGAGCAAATCTCCCGCGAGTTGTTCTCGGGTGAACTGGTCAAATCGCATGTTCGCGTTGAACGCATTGATGATGTAGTCGCGGTAGGGCGAGACGCTCACGTCCTGGTCACCATGGTAGCCAACTGTGTCGGCATATCGCACCAAGTCGAGCCAGTAAATTGCCATCCGCTCACCGTAATGGGGAGATGCCAGGAGGCGATCAACCAATTGCCCCCACGCGTCCTCGGATGTGTCTTCGAGAAAGGTTTTGAGTTCTTCGCTCGACGGGGGCAGCCCGACGATGTCAAAGAATAGACGTCGGGTCAGAATGTGGTCTTCTGCCTTTGGCGAGGCCTTGATGCCATCAGCAGAAAGCTGGGCCTGCACCATCTGATCGATCCAGTTTCCACTGCGTGCAGTCGTTGTGTTCAGTGGTTCGTATGCCCAATGTTGGGACCATTCAGCTCCCTGAGAAATCCAGTCCTGAAGGCGTTTGATTTCTGCTTGGGTGAGATCCTTGTTGTGCTCAGGTGGTGGCATGACTTCGTCGGCATCATCAGAAAGAATCCGCCGCACAAGTTCACTGTCATCTAGCTTGCCGGGGACCACTGCAGAGTATCCGCCAAGGTCTCCTTTTGCGTTTGTTTCGACGTCAAAACGGAGGCCGTCATGGCCACCACCTTCACGCTTCTCGGCGTCGGGACCGTGGCATGCATAGCACTTGTCTGACAGGATCGGCTTGATGTCACGATTAAAATTGATGACCTCGGCTGCACTAGCCGAACTGATGATCGTACTAATGAGAAACAAGGCGAAGAAAGAACGCATGACGGCACTTGGCATGGTGGGAACGAGGTGAGGCTGTGCGGCGTTCAGCGTCGGAGCTCGCATCCCAAAAGTACGCGTCCGTCCGAGCTGTTCGGCCATCAACCTATTCTAGCGTAACCTGCCTTTAAAATCACGATGCTCTGCCCGCTTGACCACGGTTCGTGTGTTTTCGCTGCAACTCGCTTCGCATCAAATCGCGTCCGGTTTGTGATCCACTCTTTTCAGATGGTGGGGCTCGCTTCGCTATTTCAGTGCTGCGAACGACACGTCGGCGCCTAAATGGAGGCCCTGCCGACTCTGATTTTGTTGCCAAGCCTGAAATCTGTGGTTTATGGTCACATTACGTCGTTGAACGCAAAATTGCTCTGTCTGAGATTGAGCCGGATACTGTGAAGCCAATACATTCGGCCAGCTTTCCTGGCTTTGGTGAACCACAGCGAGTTTTCACATATAATTCGGGCATCGGATGCGTCGTGCGTAATTTTTATTTGTTTTGCTCCCTTATTCAACTTTCTGAAATCGAGATCGCCATGCAGGAACAAAAGTCTGATGACCGCCGTGGTTTTGGTAAGAAGGTGCTCGGGTCGCTGCTCACTTATTCCATGTTGGAAACAGTGCTGGCATCCGAAGCACTGGCGGATACTGTCAAGCCGATTGCAGCCAAGTGGTTGGCTGACGTGAACCAGATGAGTGTTGAGCTGAAGGGAGCAAAGCTCAAGCAGCTTGAATGGCAGAAGCAAGTTGAGCAGCTCTTCTCTCAGGTGAATGTTGCTGAATTTCTGTCGTTTGTTGATTTCGAGAAGCTGATTAAGACTGTCGAGTTTCGAGAACGCGGCGAAAAGTCGTTTCGAGCGACTTTTCCCAGGGTCGAGGGACTTCCGACCGACCTCGTTTTTGGACACCAGATGTTTGCCTTACGCAAAGGAAGATCTGTGGTGCCTCATGGTCATAACAACATGGCAACCTCATTCCTGATCCTTCAGGGTGACTTTGAGGGCAAACATTATGATCGACTAGATGAGACGGATGATCACATGATTATCAAGCCGACAATTGACCAGCGATTCGGTCGGGGTGACTACTCGACCATTTCTGACCACAAAGACAATGTGCATTGGTTCAAGGCGACCAGTGGCCCAGGATTCATTTTTAACATTCATGTGTTGAATGTAGATCCCGAAATCAAACGTTCTGGACGGGTCTATGTAGACCCAGATGGAGAGAAATTGTCCGGTGGCAGAATCAAAGCCGAGAAGTTGAAGTCGGCAGAGGCATTTCGCCGCTACGGCTGAACCACCGCTTTGGATTTACCGCGTTGGATTTACTGCGTTGGATTTACTGCGTTGGATTTACTGCGTTGGATTTAGTGTGGCGGCCTGAGCGATACGGGCTTGCGGGGCCAGTTACGACCTTTTTGGAATTTCTGTGGTGACGGTGTGACCGTTTTTTTGTCACTTTTTCCGAGCTTGTATGGCAACTCGGGGATTTGATCCCTATACTCCGCCTCTCAGGTGTCTCCATTGAGTTGGAGATGAAAAGGGAAGCCGGTGTGAATCCGGCGCAGGACCGCTGCTGTATTCGGCGAGAAATCTGGCTAGCCACTACGTGACTCACGTGGGAAGGAGCCAAGTTTCGCTCGAGCCGAGAGCCAGAAGACCTGCCTGAGAAATGTATGCCATTACTTGCCTCGGCTTCGGGCAGTCGGTACGTCACTCCTACGCTCCGTTCTTTGGAGCTTCGTAAGGACTGATGCCGTCATTCCGTTGCTACAACGGAATGTTCTCGATGCACAGTCCCCGTGAACCGTGGGTTGCTCCCACCACCGACCCGATACGACAGCTGGATTCAGTTCAGCAGGTCGATTCTAGTCAGTTGCGGTTGCCTGAACGAAAACCGACGATTCAACCCACAGGTAATCAACACGTGAGCCGTAAGCCGGCTAGCAATCCTGTTGCTTCTCCGTGTTCAGGCTTGTGTGTGTTGTCGAACGATTCGGAACTGTGCACGGGGTGCTTCCGCACCAAGGCAGAGATTTCCAGCTGGATGCGAGTCAGCGACACAGAGCGTGGCTTGATCGTAAAGCGAGCCGTTCAGAGAAAGCTGGCGGACACCACGGTCGACAAATCGGTGTGCAGTTCTGATGTTCGTTTCAGGGTAGATGGTGTGAATGAACGCGATGGCAATTTGAGTGGATAGTGTTGGAAAGCCTGTAGAGATTTTCATCACATTATGAATGTTTTGACTTGGACTTTTTTTAATTCAATTAAGTGAATCACGAGGAACGCACATGTTGGGAAACAGAACCACGAAGGTATTGAAATCAGTCTGGCCTGAACCTTCAAAGGTGAAGTTCAAATTGCCAGGAATGCTTTTGATTCTTGGGCTGATCCTTGTTGGTGCCGTGGCTAGGTTCTTGCCTTACCCGCCTAACTTTTCGCCGATCGGTGCCATGGCACTGTTTGCTGGGGCAACATTGGGGTCACGGTTGCGTGCTGCTTTGGTTC
Organism: uncultured Rhodopirellula sp.; assembly: GCA_964012125.1. Lineage (GTDB taxonomy): Bacteria > Planctomycetota > Planctomycetia > Pirellulales > Pirellulaceae > Rubripirellula. Next base: position 11,919 of record CAXGRW010000049.1, on the reverse strand, counting down.
CGCTGACTGCAATGCTGTTGAGTGATTTGTGGCTGGGTATGCATTCTTTAATGCCAATTGTCTATGGTTGTTTCCTGTTCAACGTTTGGCTGGGCAGTCGCATGCAATCACGTCTACAGCCATTGCGTGTTGCGGGCATGTCGATCGCCGGAGCAGTCTTCTTCTTCGTTGTGACCAATGGTGCTTGTTGGTTCATGTCCTATCCAACAACATGGTCTGGCTTCGTTTCCTGCTACACTCTTGCGCTTCCATTCTTTCAAAACACATTGATGGGTGATCTGTTCTTCTCGGCTGTGTTGTTTGGATCATTTGCTTTTGCTCAGTGGCGGTTCCCTGTCTTGCGTCCCCAAGGGCAACCGCAGGATGAAGTGACTCCTGCGTGAAGCGAACCGGGCCAAAATGTGGAGCCCAAAATGTGGGGCCATGCAACATGGCATTTTAGAAAGCATTTGTCTGAAGGCCCGCTCGGGTCAGTACGAGCGGACGCGCCACTTTGGACACCGTTGGCTGGATAGCTGCGTGCAACACCACTGGCGTAATCCAGTGGTTGCAGTTCATCAAGCGTGGTCAGGGCAAGTCACCCTGCGGTTTTTGGATGGGCTGCAGAATAGGGCTGCAGGATGGTTTCGGTGCGTTGCCATCGGCTGCTCGAACCAACGGGCGGTGAGTGATTTTGCTACCCGGTCGACCTTCTGAAAGAAAGTGGGCATGTAGAAAGTCATGCGGGCATCGCATTGCGAAAAGCTGGTGATGAGATCACTCAAAGCAATACAGGGTATTCGCGGCCCGGATGATCAAACGCCCGTCCGCGATGGCAGGCGATCCAAGCACGCCTTCACCTAGTTCGATCTCGTGAATGGTTTCAGCATCGTCTCCTTGATCCTCGACGATCAGACCTTTGCCTGTTTGATCAAAGATATAGAGTCGATTTTCAGACAAAACAGGCGTTGCCCACGAACTGCCCAGTCCTTTCACGCGTTTTTGCCAAATTTGTTCCCCATCCTTCACATTGGCTGCGACCAGGACTGATCCTTTGAGCGAATACAGTCGCTCGTCTGATGCGACAACGCTGGCGTTTCGAGGTGACAGTTTGTTGTTGCGCCATGCGACCTCAGGTGTGCTGGCACTGGCGCCGACTTTGAGAGCGATGACTTCGTCACTGGGAAGAATCAGCAGCCCACCGGTTGCGGTAGGCGATGGGATGGCCGATCCACCCTCTTCAGTGGACCACTGTGTTTTTCCCGATCGAGGATCCACAGCAATCACTCCTTGGCGTGATTGAATGACAACTTCATTGCGATCATCTGGGCGTCGGATTACTAAGGGGGATGCCCAATTCGACATTTGTGGTCGTGCTAAACGCCACAGGTTCTCACCCGTTTCTGCATCGATGGCTGCGGCAAAGGAGTCGCCTTGTGCTTCGACTTTTACAATCACCGCTCCGTCAACAACGACTGGGGATGAAGCCATGCCGACATCGTTACCGGCTTTGGGGTAGTCGTATCCGAGACCTCGGTACCACAGCAGCTCGCCAGTGAGTGAAAGGCAAGCCAAATCATTGCTACTGAAGAAAGCGAAAATCCGCTGTCCATCGCTTGCAGGTGAGGGGGCAGCATTCGCACTGGTGGGGTGGCAGAACGGTCGCCCAGTGGCTCGGAATGTTTGTTCCCACTGCAGTTTGCCGGTCTGCAAGTTGACGCCGCTTACGTGGAGAACTTCGCCGTCCTGTCCGCTTGAGCTTGTTGTCACAACAAGGTCGCCGATCACAATGGGGCCCGCGACGCTGCGACCCGGCATCTTGAGTTTCCAAGCCAAGTTACCATCCTCACCAAGTTCCAGCTTTTTGGGTGCAGATGAAGACGCGCGACTCGTGCCATCGCCACGAAAGCCAAGCCAACTCTTGCTACCCAATCCGTTCGCTGGATCAGCAGCAGCGGCTGTGCCCATCACGACACACCATGTTAAACATGCTGTGAACGTCAAAATTGCAGTGTCTGCAATGAATGATCCCTGTTGGCGTGTGCGTACTGGTATGGACGGTAAAGAAGCTGAAAGGGTGGTCATGGCGGGTCGATTCGGTCGGGTATGTTTTTGATTCAGGAAAAAAACGGAAGCGAATTCCGGTTCATGGTGTTTTTGGCAAGCTTGAGCGGAAGGTGCAGGCAGGCATTCACAGAGTCCAGTTAAGGCTTGCTCGCTAACCCTTTTCCGGAGGTGTCTGTGATGCGGAACTGGAACTTCCAGTCTTGTGCCCACGATTCTTCCTGTTCGTTCTGGCAGATTTTCAGCAGGATGCGATTGGTCCCTTCCTTCAAAGGAAAGTCAGCGGTGTACTGGTCGATCATTGAACCCGAGTGGTACACCTCATTCTGCATAATAAGCTTGCCATTGATCCAGATTTTATTGGCGTTGATGCAACCAAGTCTTGCTTGTGCGGGGCGAGCCTGATCCGACTCGAACTCCGTGAACAGATAGGCGATCGCACCTTTTTCTTTGTTGTAAGCTGCGGCCAGGTCGACTTCTCCAAGGTCGGGTGAACCAGCGATAGGTTGCCATTTGATTTTGCCGACCTTTCCATCGTGCTCTGTCTTCAGGTCGATAGCCCCAGCACTTTGGAACTCGCTCTCAGGAGCATATTGCATTTTGAAGCCGACACCGTCGACATTATCCATCGGTGCGAGGCTTTGCCAGTCGGTCAAAAGCACGAATGCATCGGCAGTGTTGACATCTTCACCCAACTTTTCAAGTGATTTGATGATCCGCGTTAGCTGGCGTGGATGGCGTGCTGCGGCGAGTGCGACACGGTAGTCAGCGACGGCGTCGTCAGGTTGTTGTTTGGAAATTGCGGCAGCGCGAGCAATGGCCTGTTCAACCGCCATTTCCCGGAGTGGTAGGCTGGGGTCATTCAGACAGTCTGCGATAAGCTTGTTTGCTGTCTGCGGGGCTTCTTTCTGTAACAACTCCATTGCCAATCCGCGTCCCTTGGGATTGTTGGATTGATTCATCGCATAGGTTTGCAGGCCAGCCACCATCGGCTGTGTTGATTTTCTGGCAACATCAAAAATGACGCCGCGAAGCCAGTTTTCTGCTACTGGATTCGTGCCGGCCATGCCGTTCAAAAGCAGGTTGATTTTCGCTGCGGGAGTTTGTCGAAGTTGGTTTGCTGCGGGGATCGCTTCGGAAAATCCCGTGCCTTCTTTGCCCACCTTGCGGATTGATTCGAGAGCTGTGTTGATGCTCGCGTTGTCTTGGCTTTGAACATCGCGACCAGAGATGGCTGCGATTACCAGAATCATGACCGATAAGTGGGCGACACGATTGCAGTGACTGGTTTTGCTTTTCTTCATTTGTTCAAGCGATGTATTTGAATTTGCCAATGTCGGAAGGTAAATGTTGCCCTTCGCCGGGCAAGCGAAGTCGGGTAGCGGTCACGCCTGCCTCACAGGGCAGGCGGAATGTATCACAGAGATTTTGGATTCAACTTATGACCAGAGTCTCGTTTCGATGACCAAAATCTTAACTCGGTCAGGGTGTTGGTTTGCAAGTTCGGTCCAACCAATCAAAGAAGACGCGTCCCCATACGACACCATTTTGTGGTGACATCACCCAGTGGCCTTCTTCGGGGAAGTACAGGAACCGACTTGGGATTCCCTGTACCTGGGCTGCCGTGAAAGCTTCCATGCCCTGAGTCACGGGGACACGAAAGTCCTTTTCGCCGTGAATCACGAGCAGTGGCGTTTTCCATTTGCCCACAAACTTGTGTGGTGAGAATTTGGCATAAGCGTTCCCGGCTGCTTCGCTTGCCCAGTAGGGACCACCAAGGTCCCAGTTGACAAAGAAAAGCTCCTCCGTTGACCCGTACATCGATTCAAGGTTGAAAACACCACAGTGTGCAACCATGGAACAGAATCGCTTTGCGTCATTTCCCATCAGCCAATAAACCGTATAGCCACCAAAACTGGCACCGATGGCAGCCACGCGACTGCGATCGATTGATGGATCGGCGATCATGGCGTCGGTGGATGCCAGAATGTCCTGCATCGCTTGACCGCCCCAGTCACCGCTGATGTCATCGTTCCACTTACGTCCGAACCCGGGCATTCCCCGGCGGTTAACAGCCAGCACGACGTAGCCGTGCGATGCCATCATGTGGAAGTTCCAGCGGTAGGAAAACCACTGGCCAATTTGACCTTGGGGACCACCTTGGCAGTACGTCAGCATGGGCCATTTTTTGCCATCTTTCGGGTCATAGCCCGGAGGCAGGATAACCCAGTTGTGGATCTGTTCTCCATCGGTTGCGGTGAAGTAGCGTTCTTCAATCGTCGGCAATTCCAATGTCTTGTACATTTCACCGTTGACGTCAGTGATCGTGCCCAGTTGTTTGCTGCTGGGGTCAAGTAAAGCCAATTCCGTAGGACGAAGCATGCTCTGTTGACGAAGCAATAGGCGATTGCTGCCCGGGACGCAGGAAACGATCGAAAAGTTGAAACGACCCTCGGAAACCTGCTGCAGAGCTTGGTTATCAACTTCGATTTTGAATACCTGAGTGGTGCCTCGGGTTTCACTGTGGAAGTATAGGCTCTTGCTGTCTTCGCTCCATGTCGCATGATGCGTGGTTTGGTTCAGGCCCTCAGTGATCTCTTTCAGTTTGCCACTGCTGCGGTTGTACAGCATGATGCGGTTGCGATCTGACTCGAAGCCAGCTCGCTCCATCGAGTGAAATGCGATGGCCGTCCCGTCTGGTGAGTAGGCCGGGTCCATGTCATAACCGGGCATGCCGGGGGTGATGTTCTTGAGAGGACCACCTTCTGTACTGACCAGGTAAATGCCGCTATCGGTACTCTCGGCTGGATTGTTGACGAGTTTGAGTGTCAACGCCATCTCTTTTCCATCATTGGAAAACGTGAACTGTTCCGATCCACCGAAAGGTGGCAATGGGCAATCGGCTCGCTGGGTTGCCATCAAGTCCAACGGTTCAGACGCCTGACCTTCATCATCAATTCTGGCAACGTGAACGTGGCTGTAGGCATAGTCGTGCCATTGGTTCCAGTGGCGGTACATCAGTGAATCGATGATTCGGGCGTCGGCTTTAGGCAGATCTGCGTAGATCTCGGTGACTTCCTTGTCAATCTTGACATCAACAGTGAAGGCAATCGCGTCACCCGATGGCGAGGTGATCAGATTAGCAATGCCGTCTTCGATATGTGTGAGCTGTTTCGCGACTCCAGTGGTCGGGTCCAGCATCCATGCCTGCGGTTCGCCAGGCTCATCTTCCTGGGCTGCATCTTTCTTGTCGCCTTTGGACGCCGATTCGCCGGGGGCAATGTAGACCAACTTGTTACCACTTGGGTGGGCAAGCCAATTTAAACTCCCAAGGCCTTTGATGTCGCTGAGCAGTGGCTCGGCTTTGCTTTCCACTCGCGGGGAATCGAAGGCTGCTATCTTGGTATCACTGTCCAAGGATTCTGGCAGCGGTTGTACCAGCAGAGTGCTGGTTCCTGTGTTTTCTGCGAGTTCATAACGCTTCACGAGATACGCGATGGTTTTGCCATCGGGTGAAACAGCCGCATCTCCAATACGGGCAAGATCCCATAGTGTTTCAGGAGTCAGGCGATCTGCTGAAGCGGAGGATGTGAAAACAAATAGAAGCAGGCAAGTCAGAATCGTACCGGTTAGACGCATGTTGTATTCTCGAAGCATGGTGCGTGTCAGCAAGGATCAAGTCGCGTCACGGGCGAGGGATCCAAGCCAGAATTGTAACGAAGTCGACAGCAGATGCACGCCAACAGAGCTGATGAATCGAGGTGTTTGCAACCAAAAAAATATCCGCGTACGCGGTCAGGCTCCGAAGAAGCAGCTCTTTTACCTGCTTCGGAAAATCTCGCTCTGGACCAGCGCAAGCAGCAGATCACGAAAACGATACTCATTTGTGGCTTGGCTGGCCACGATTTCCTTGATGATCTTCCGCTCGCGATAGTTCATTTGACGCCCAGTGGCGTAGCTCAAAAGCTTTTCGGATATGCAGCACACAAAAGGTTCCGGATTGTCTTTCAGCCAACGCTTCAGATCCTGAATGTCATTCAACCCGTGTCCGTCGGGAAGTTTGCCTGAGGCATCAATCCTGGCTCCATCAATACGATTGCTTTTCCCATTCTTCACTACGTATGACGGGTAGTGGTCTCGCCACCGTCCAATTGGGTCAAAGTTTTCGAGGACGAATCCAAGAGGGTCGATCGACTTGTGGCACGCAGCGCAGCTTTCTGAAGCCATGTGTGCAGCCAGTCGCTCCTTGGGACTGTTTGTGCCACGGGTGTCAGGCGTGAGAGCGGGAACTGCATTGGGTGGTTCGGGGGGGGGACTGCCCATGATGTTTTCCAGCACCCAGACGCCCCGGAGGACTGGTTGCGTGTCGACGCCATTAGCGGTCGCCATCAAGACCGCCGGCATGGTCAGCAATCCACCGCGTCTTGCGTCTCGTTCGATGCTGACTTGTTGCATGCCCTTGGGGATTTTTTTGGATTCGCCTTTCTTTGCAGGTTTGTATTGCTGAAGCCCATAAAATTCCCAGCCCAGACGCTCGTCGGTGAAGATGAAATCAGGTGTGACTAAATCATGCACTGGCAGATTGTTGTCGAGCACGTATTGGAATGTTCTTTGAACTTCCCGCTTCATGGATGCTTTGTGTGTTGGCTTGAAGTTTTTTATCAAGCGAACATCTGGCATCAAGTGATTCAATGCGTCCAGCCCCAACCACTGAGTCGTGAAATCTGCAGCCAATGCGGATGATGAACAGAGTCGCCTTGCGTGAGCGAGTAGCGTCTTGGTGTTTCCGAGTCGCGCCTCGTTTGCCACATTTTGAAGTTTTTCATCGGGTGGCATCGACTTCAGGAAATACGAAAGACGACTTGCCAGTTCGGTGTCCGTCAGTTCTCCATCGCCAATGTTTCGGTATAGAAATGCTGGGGATAGCAATGCAGAGCGAACAGCAAGGTGCAGCCCTTGATCGATTGATCCTGTTCGCTTCTGTTCGGCTTGAATCAGATTGGCGTAGGCATTGATTTCACTGTCGTGAGCGGATCGCCTGAAAGTTTTGCCGAGAAATTGGCGAAGAAATGATTCGATTTCTGTGCGTGAACTCGTTTCTGAAATTCCAGCAGTGAGTTCTTTGCGCCTCTTGAGCCGAAGTATCTCGTCTTTACTCGGGTACACTTCGGTCGGGCCAACGATCTTCAAACGGTGGATTTCCAAGTAAGGGCCCTGCTCAAAAAAACGATAGACCAGAGTTTCTCCGGACTTGACCGAGTTTTTGGTCATTGTTGTTGCCAACGCATCACGCTTGGATTTTTCGTTGATGAACGGAGTTGCATCAAGTTCAGGGTCGTTAAGCTTTTCTTTTACGCGAGTCCAACCGCTTCCGCCTCTTGCCGGATTGCCCACTGCACGCCAGGCAGCAGCCAGTCGGGGTTCTTCATCGAATAGTTGGATTAGCAGTTTCTTGTAGGTCGCTTTGTTTTCATAATCAAGGGCACCATTCGTGAAACGAAGCGTTACGGTTTCGCCTTTTTCCAGTCGTGCTTCAACAGTCATGGTGCGTGGATCTGTCTTGTTGAAATTTAGCTTATGGAGCACTCGTGAATTTGAGTTGACACTGGTCATTGCACTCACTTCAAGTTCCGCAGGAAGCGAAGCATTGGGTGAGGCGGCAGCTGTGATTTCGAGCAGGTACTTTCCTGTCGCAGGAGCGATGAACCGTGAGGGCCATGTTGCGTTTCGCCGCAGGTTTGATCCTGAAGAGGCAAGTCGCATTGTTCCATCAATCAGGCATGCTGAGGAGTAACTGATCGTCAGATCATTGGGCAACGCGATCACTTCGCGTTGGTCAGGTGCAGGCGGTGGCGGCAGAAAGAAAGAGTCTGCGATTGCAGTCGCAGTGTCGGCGATCGCTTCCAAGTGCGAGCCTGCAATCATTAAATTCTCGCCTTGGTTGTCAAAGCCGTGGGCCGTACTGTCTGGCGGGAAATTGTTGGGTAATTGAAAGTTGGGCAGGTCAAAGATGGCCGCGATTGTGTTGCGGTACTCCCGCGATGAAAGGCGGCGAAGCGGGGTGCCACCGATTGGGCTGTGTTCCACAAGTTGCGTATCAAGCCAAGACAAAAAGCCCGCACGCTCTTTCTCGCTCGGTTGTTCTGAATCCGTTGGTGGCATGATCTGCTTGTCGATCAGGCTTTGAACCAACTCCCATTGCTGGCGTGATTGTGGCTTTGTCCAGTCAATCGAATCATCAGATAGAACGACATCGTTCTCGGCGTTGCCGCGTTCATGGCAATCGGTGCAGTATCGAGACAGGAATTGTTGCTGAGTCGGTTGGATGGCTGTTAATGCGGTGGGCGCTGTTAACTCTGTAGCCGTCTGAGCCTGAGTTGAAGTGGCGAAGATGAGTGGAGTCATCAACACTAATGTGATCAGCTCGATTGCCGAATCGAACGGTGAGGGCAGCGAAGGTGAGTGATTACGCAATTTTTCAGGCCCACTGGTCAATTCCGCGCGTGGCGTTTGAGAATGAATCGGTTTCCAGTCCCAACTGCCGAAGGAGGCTGATGTAGACATCCCCAAGTAGATGGGATTTCCCGGCGTTGTTGATGTGCTTGCCATGTTGGAATCCGCCGCCAGCAACCAACGTTGGCAAATCACGATTGGAGTGACGGCTCGCGTCTCCCATGCCAGTGCCAAACATCACAATCGTCGTATCAAGTAGTGGGCGACCCTCTGCATCCGTTTTTTCTTTTAGTTGATCCAGAAATCGATTCAGACACCGCATGTGTTCTGTTTCAACTCGGATTAAATCACGGATCATGTCGGGATCATTCCCGTGATGGGATAAAGCGTGGTAACCAGCACGCATTGTCTTGCCGTCAAGCGTGAATACTTGTCCCAGTCCGGCGATGAACAGTGTTGCTACTCGGGTCGAGTCTGTTTGCAAAGCCAGAGCCATCAGGTCAAACATGATCTGCTCACACTCCAGCATCAGCGTGGGAGCGATTGGATCATAGGTTGGCAGTTTGTAATCTACTTGAATATCACTTGTTGACAGGTGGTTCAGTTGCCTCGACATGCGATTCTCGAGGTCTCGCAAAGAGCTGAAGTATTCAGAGAGTTTTTGGCGATCCGCGTGGCTGACTTGTTTCTGTAGACGCTTCGCATCTTCGGTGACGAGGTCCAATGCGCTTCTTCCACTCCGCAGCAAGTACTCACTTCGGGCACGGCTGTGCGCACTCGCAAACAACTTGTTGTACAGTACGCTGGGGCGATTTAGCATTGGAAGTGGAACACCAGCGTCGGTGAAAATCATTCGTTGAGACGGAATGTCACCGGCGCAAAGCTGGAGCGAATCAAAACGTGTGTTTGCGCCAATGTGTTTTGCGGCAATTTGATCGAGGCTGACATCACCGATCGTCTTGCCGCAAAGAAAGTTGTCCCAGTTTTTGTGCCCGCTCGCAGCCTCGTGGTCAAAGCCCGAGAAGACTGTAAAGTTGTCGCGATTGGATGCGAGGTTTGCCAGCAGAGGTGACAGAGAATAGTCGGTGCCCGTTTCCTTGGGATAAAAAGCTGGGCGGTGCAGTCCTAGGTTGGACCCGATGCAGACAAGACGCTTCGCTGCTGCGGGCAGATCGGTCGGGCTTGGCTCTTCCGCTGCTAACGTCTGAGCAGACTCCAAGCAGGGAAGGGCGAATGTCAGGCCGGCACCCTTGAGGAGAGTTCGGCGACCGCAGGGGGCACGGCCACGCTTCGGCTGCGGTATCGACAGTGCTGTGGGAGTGGAGTTTCCAGACATCGATAAACTGTCGGTGTTGGTGGGAAAGCGTGGAGAGAACTCAATTATAGACCGCCGACCCACGCTTTGACAGTCAAAATACCATCGGGCGAACGTGGCGAGCTTTGAAGGGTGAGCCTCTCTCGCGGAAGCCAATTAGCCTAAAAGTTGGCGGATTTCATCCACGAGGACGGATTCGTCCGGGAACTCATCTGTGGCAAGTTTCGAGTACTTCAACTCACCATCGATGGTGAGTTCAAAGCATCCGCCGCTGGATGGTTCCAAATCAAACGATGAGATCTTCTGCTTGAATTCTGTAAGTACTTTGGTCGTCAAACTGACGGCTTGAGGTTCGTAGTTTCAGGCCGAGCAATAGCGTAAGTGTAATTTCATGGGGGGATACTTTGTTGGAGAAAGAGTTAGAAGGCGGTGCTCGATGGATTCCTAACTTATCACTTATCCTGAGTAAAAAGAGATCGAGTCGCTGGGGGCATCCACCTTCGAAGCCATTTGCACCATTTTAACGCTTTTTTCCAGTTTCGGGATGGTGGAAGGTTTTCTCGCGATCAATTTGTCTGTGGGCATTATTTATGCTTGAAAATCTGATCTGTAATGGTGGATTCCGATTCGTCTCTTGCGTTAAAACTGGGAGACAACCACGAGTTGCAGCGATCAACAACAACACTCAGGGCTTTACTGATGCACGGCAAGCGATTTTCGGTTCTTCTGTTATCCGCAGTTCTAGCCGCTTTGGGCATGAGCATCGAGTCAGTGGCACAGCCTCCCGGGCAAGCACCGGAAAGGGGCGAATTGGGGCCGCCGCAGAATGGCGGACGCGGCGGTGTCGGCGGGCGTGGTGGCGTCGGCGGGCGCGGTGGATTTGGCGAGCGTGGCGGTTTTGGTGGCCGCGGTGGATTTGGTGGTCGCAGTCGAGGGGGTGGACCGGGTGGACCGGGTGGACCTAATGCAAAAGATCAGCTTCTGGTTGAAAAGTTTGACGCCGATGGTGATGGTCGGTTGAATGCATCAGAGCGGGCGAAAGCGAGGAAGTCGCTTAATTCGAACAACACCGGTGGTGGACGTGGTGGACCGGGTGGACCGGGTGGACGCGGCAGAATGATGGCGGAGGGCAAGCCCGGACCGAAGGTTGAGCCCGGTGAGGTGACTCAGTATTCCGATCAGCCTCTTTACGATCCTTCCGTTTTACGTACCTTGTTTTTGACGTTTGAAAATGATGACTGGGAACAGGAACTAGCTGCTTTTAAACCCACTGATGTCGAAGTGCCAGCCAAGTTGATCGTGGATGGTCAGCAATACAAGGAAGTTGGTGTCAGTTTTCGCGGCGCGTCATCCTTTTTTAGTATCCCTGAAGGTCTCAAGCGATCTCTCAATATTTCAATTGACTATTTGGATTCCGGGCAGCGACTTCATGGGTTCAAAACGCTCAATCTCTTGAACTGCAACGGCGATGCATCACTCATGAGCACGATGTTGTATTCCTCCATTGCAGGCTCAAAGATTCCTACACCACGCGCGAACTTCGTGAACGTGGTGATCAATGGTGAAAGCTGGGGAGTGTATTGCAACGTCGAACAATTCAATGGCGATTTCGTCAAAGCAAATTTCGGAACAAAACAAGGTGCACGCTGGAAAGTGCATGGCAGTCCAAGAGGTGATGGGGGGCTCAGGTATCTTGGTGAGGAAATTGAGCCGTATCGTGAACGTTTTGAGATCAAGTCAAAGGATGATGAACAGTCTTGGCGTGATCTGATCGCGTTGTGCAAACTGCTCAATGAGACACCTGCCGATGAGCTAGAAGACAAACTCAAGGGTGTGCTCAATATCGATGGTGCGCTGTGGTTTCTTGCTGCCGATGTCGCATTGATCAATAGTGACGGTTACTGGACCCGAGCTAGTGATTACAACATTTACAAAGATCCATCCGGTGTGTTTCATATTTTGCCACACGACATGAATGAGTCGTTCAGGCCAACCCGCGGCGGTCGGGGGCCCGGTGGTCCCGGTGGTGGTCCCGGTGGTGGTCCAGGCGGTCCCGGCGGTCCAGGGTTTGGCCCCGGCGGTCCTGAGTTTGGTCCCGGCGGTCCCGG
>CAXGRW010000048.1:0-15551 GCA_964012125.1 uncultured Rhodopirellula sp. | reverse complement strand
TAACGACTGTATATCGAACTGAGGATTGTCCACTTGGTGCAGGTAAAGCATGGGCAAGCCGAAATGCGGCTTCCTTGCACCTGAAGTCCCCGTACCAAAAATGTCCGATTTCTGTCAATGGAGTTACTCGCATGATGCACTGGAAAAGGTGTTTCACGAGATCCATGGCATCAGTCGATGTACAGAAATTCATTGCTGTTGAATAGAGCTCGACACAACTCGGTTAAGGCCGCCATCTCCGGTTTTTCAGAACCCAGTTGCTTGGCCATGGCAGCTTGCCGGAGAAGGAATTCACGGCAATCGATTTCTTCTTGCCTGTTTGGTGGTCGTGAAAACACACGTTGAAAGATTTCTCGTGTCTGCGTCTTGGGCGTGTCGGAGTGTTCGTTGATGCAGTGAGATGCTAAGTGTTTTGACAGGTCCAACGTGAAATTTGAATTCAGCAGCAGTAAAGATTGAAGTGCAGTTGTTGATGGAGTTCGAGTTGCGCAGCTGCAGTTCGCTGCCGGTCGGTCAAACGTGGCGAAGAGTGGGTAACGCAGGTTTCGCCGTGCGAAGATGTAGATGCTGCGTCGATAGTGCTCTGCCGTATCAGCACTCGTCTTCCACTGGCCGGACTTCAAAGTCTTGATCAGTGCTTGGGGTAGTGGGGGGCTAACGCCGGGGCCTCCGGCTTGATGATTCATTGTGCCACTCGCAAGTAACATGGCATCGCGAAGTGATTCAGCATCCAGTCGGCGACGAGGGAAGCGTGCCAGTAAGCGGTTGCTTGGGTCGGCAAGCTTGGCATTCTTCCAGTTTTTTGCTGCATCAGAGGTGCTGGTGGCAGAAGCTGGCGGTTTGCTTTGGGTCCGATATGTTGCTGAAAGCACAATCTGTCGGTGCAAATCTTTGAGGCTCCAAGCGTGATTGCTCAGGCGACTGGCCAAATGATCCAACAGCTTGGGATGTGATGGATCTTCACCCATGACTCCAAAATCGCTGGGCGTATTTGACAGGCCTGTTCCAAAATGATGTTGCCAAACTCGATTCACAATGGAACGTGCTGTGAGTGGTTGTGATGGATCAGTGAGCCAGCGCGCAAGTTGCACACGGGGGTGAAGCTTGGCTGTTATTTGTGCATCAGAAAGATTGGCTATGCGTGGAAATGCTGCTGAAATTTCGGGTCCAGCCGTTTGCCAGTCACCGCGTGGGTGAATTTGGCTGGCAGCATCTGGGTTTGCATTCGGTGTCAAAGTGCTGACAGACTGATTGGCTTTCAGTTTTATTGCTTGATCGAAAAAGGCCCGTAGACGATAGAAATCTCCCTGGCTTATCGGGTCGTATTTGTGATCATGGCACTCGGCGCAGCCGATTTGCAGGCTCAGTATCGTTGATCCTGTCGTCGCTGTGATTTCGTTCAAAAGGACATGACGTCGCTCGTTTTGGGAATTGATGTCAGGCATGTCAGGGCCAGACAGCAAAAAAGCGGTTGCGATTTTCGAGGAAGTTTGTCTCGGGTTTTGTGCTGACAGCACATCACCGGCAAGTTGCAAAGTGATGAATCGATCGTAACTAATGTCACTGTTAAGAGCATTCACAATCCAATCACGATAACGCCATGCGTTGCCGCGAATTTTGTCGTGTTCGTATCCGTCGGTTTCTGCAAAACGGGCAAGGTCCAGCCAGTGTTGCCCCCAACGACGACCATAGTGGGGCGAGGCAAGGAGTCGCTCAACAAGACGTCGATAACTGTCTGGTCGCCTGTCATTGAGGAACTGCGACAACTCCGCAGTGGTAGGCGGTAAACCAGTCAAGTCAAAACTCAGCCTTCGAATCAGTGTCTCACGACTCGCCTCGGCCACTGGGAGCAGCGATTGTGTTTGCAGTTTCGAAAGAATGAATTGGTCAATGGCAGTGCGAGGCCAGCCTGATTGACCAGTGTCAGGTGGCAGGAAATCAGTGATCTTTCGGTAAGCCCAGTGGCCACGGTCGATCTTGTCGATCTGCAGTTCGTGTTCGAGGATTTCAGCATGTTTGTTTTCGGTCGCCTCAACTGAATCGGCTTGTTTTGCTGTTGTCGGGCCGTCTTCGCCTGCTCGAAGTGATGGCGAGCAGGTCAGTGCCAAACAAAGAACGAGTAGTCGACTGGGCTGTGAGAATCGACTGGGCTGTGAGAATCGACTGCCTCCGACCAACGACTGGCCTGGTGGACGACTGGATTGGGGAAGAACATACTGACGTCGAATCATTGCAATAGCCCTTTCACGACGTCGACTTCGGCGGGGCCGGTCAAACGCTCATCCAGCCCGTTATGCGAGTAGACCAGTTTGCGATGGTCCATGCCCATCAAGTGCAACAAGGTGGCATGGAACTCATTCACGTGAACGCGATCCGTCTCAGCACGTAAGCCAATCGCATCCGTTGCACCATAGGCGCGACCGCCGTTGACTGAGGCTCCGGCAATCCATCCACTGTAGCCCCACGGGTTGTGGTCTCTTCCCTTGCCCTGCTCGCTCATGGGCATGCGTCCAAATTCTCCACACCACACTACCAAGGTGTCTTCCAGTAACCCACTCTGTTTCAGGTCGGTGAGCAACGCTGAAATGGGTTGATCTGTTTTTTCACAGTATTCACCATGGTTGGCAGCCACATCCTTGTGAGCGTCCCAGCCGTTGGTGTTGCCCGAGTACACTTGCACAAAGCGGACACCACGCTCGAGCATGCGGCGGGCAAGCAGGCAGCGTTGCCCAAAGTCCTGTGTGTTGGGGCGGTCGATGCCGTACCTGGAAAGTGTGTCCGCTGATTCCGTTGAAAAGTCGCATACTTCCGGTGCAGCACTCTGCATTCGGAAGGCCAATTCGTAGGCAGCGATTCGCGCGGAAAGTTCCTCGTCACGATCCCGATTGAGAAGATGACGTTGATTCAAGTGTTGGAGAAAGTCGAGTGTTCCACGCTGTTGGGAATCTGAGATACCGTTGGGGGGTTTAAGATTCAGGACGGGGGTTTTTCCTGGTCGCATCGCAGTGCCCTGAAAGGTTGGTGGCAGAAAACCACTGCCCCAAGCAGAAGGGCCGCCCTTGAGTCCTCCTCCGGGATCTGGAAGCACGACATAGGCGGGCATGTCCGCGTTCTCACTGCCAAGGCCATAAGCCAACCAACTTCCAAAGCTGGGGTGCCCCATCAAAATGCTGCCCGTGTTCATCTGGTAGACCGATTGCGGATGGTTCACGCTGTCACCATGCAAAGAACGAATCACACATAGGTCATCCGCATGCTTCGCCAAGTGTGGCATGAAATCGGAAATCGGAAGCCCCGATTTGCCTCGAGGTCGGAAGGGCTTGATCGGACCCAGTAACGGGTTTTTGGCTACCTTCCGGCGGGTCATCACGTTGCCAAAACTGTCCGGTAGAGATTGACCCGCATACTTGGAAAGTTCTGGCTTGGGATCAAACAGGTCAACATGGCTGGGACCACCATGCATGAATAGCCAAATCATTCGCTTGGCCCGCGGCGCAAAGTGCGGCGTAAAATGCGGCGGGGTCGTTTTCTCGGCGGACCTGCTTTGGTCTGCCATCAAAAGCGATTGCAACGCTAGCAAGCCAATGCCGCCGCCAGCGTGTTGCAATAGGATACGTCGGTTGATGTTCAATTGCGGATTGATCAACTTTAGGGAAGCCAGTTCTTTTGGGGAAGCCAGTTCTGTCTTGAAGTTGCAAACCGCGAAGTCTTGCAAGTCTTGCAGAGATATTCAATGGATAGGACGATCCTCAGGAATGGGGGCCTACATCGTAAAGTGTGCTGTACGGTCGCGTCAATTTTTCAAATCATCTCAGGTATATGAGATGAGGTTTCTGCTGAATGCCACGAGCAAAAGACAGTTGGCTCCGGGCTTACGAAGTAGCCGAAAAAAACACGCTGGTAAGCGAGTCACTGATGCCTGGTTCTTGCTGTATTGGCAATCAATTATCGTGGTGATTGAGGCAGATGGACCGAAGGGGATCTGTGGGCTGGCTTGCCTCATCGATTGGCAATCCGGATCTTTGCTCTGCTGGAACCTTGATGAGCACCACCCGATTGAATTACGGCAATGTAATCTTGGCATTATCCATGGCCGGGATCAAAAAGTGGCCCGCTTCGTGAGCGAGGAAGATTCCTGCTAAACTGCCGGCCGACCGCGAGGATTTTGTCTTGCATTTGCGGTCGGCTTGAACGTACCGAACTCTCGAAATGAATTTGCCATGACGCAATCGCGCGACCCGTCGAAACTTCGTTCGCATCGCTGGTTTGGCCCTGATGATATGCGGTCTTTTGGTCACCGTTCGCGACTCAAGGCGATGGGATTCGATGACATTGATTACAAAGATCGTCCCGTCGTAGCGATTTTGAATACTTGGAGCGAACTGAATACCTGCCATTCCCACTTTCGCAATCGGGCAGATGAGGTGAGACGCGGGATTTTGCAATCGGGCGGATTTCCCGTCGAAGTCCCGGTGATGTCTTTGGGTGAGATGTTGATGAAGCCGACCACCATGCTGTATCGCAACCTGCTTGCGATGGAGGTCGAGGAGGTCTTGCGGTGCCATCCCATTGATTCAGCAGTGCTCATGGGCGGATGTGACAAGACTGTACCGGCGATGCTGATGGGAGCGATCAGTGCCAATGTGCCTGCTATCTTCATGCCGGCTGGTCCCATGCTGACTGCCCGATGGAAAGAAGTCACTTTGGGAAGTGGAA
Organism: uncultured Rhodopirellula sp.; assembly: GCA_964012125.1. Lineage (GTDB taxonomy): Bacteria > Planctomycetota > Planctomycetia > Pirellulales > Pirellulaceae > Rubripirellula. Next base: position 10,835 of record CAXGRW010000048.1, on the reverse strand, counting down.
GTGATGTTTGGAAGTACTGGGACGAGCGTTTGGCTGGAAATCTTTGTGATCAGGATTGGAAAGGGATCGAAAACTGCATCGGTCGTTCAGCTGGAACATGCATGACCATGGGGACAGCAAGCACGATGGCGTGTGTGACTGAGGCCATGGGGTTCAGTTTGCCCGGGGCAGCCAATATTCCCGCGGTCGTTGCTGAGCACTCCCGCTTGGCGGTGCAGACGGGGCGACGAGCAGTCGACATGGCGTGGGAGGACTTGAAACCGTCAGATTTCATGACTGACAAGTCGATCGATAATGGATTGATGACTTCCTTGGCGATCGGTGGCAGCACCAATGCGATTGTGCATCTGATTGCGATTGCAGGGCGATTGGGAATCAACCTGTCCTTGGATCGTTTCGATGAACTGTCGCGAACGACCCCTGTATTGGCAGACATTCGACCAAGTGGACGATATCTGATGGAAGATTTTTTTAACGCAGGCAGTCTTAGCGGAATGCTGGCTCGTATGACTGATCTGTTGAATGTTGACTGTTTGACTGTCAGCGGCACAACGCTTGCAGATCAGATCAAGGGTGCTGAGGTGATTGACAACGAAGTGATCAGGACTCGGGAAAATCCAGTCGCTGATGCTGGAGGAACCTGTTTGTTGAGAGGAAATCTTGCTCCCAATGGATGCGTGATTAAATCGGTTGCCGCCGATCCCGATCTTTTGCAGCATCGAGGTCCCGCTGTTGTTTTTGACAACTACCCTGCCATGAAGGAAGGGATTCATGATCCTGATCTCGACGTCGATGAAAATAGCGTTCTGATTCTTCGCAGTGCTGGCCCTTTGGGAGCACCTGGTTTTCCAGAATGGGGCATGTTGCCGATCCCCAAGAAACTACTCGAAGCAGGGGTCAGGGACATGGTTCGTCTGAGTGATGCACGCATGAGTGGTACTAGTTACGGTACCTGTGTCCTGCATATCGCACCTGAAAGTGCAGCGGGTGGGCCGCTTGCCTTGGTACAGAATGGTGATGAGATCGAAATCAATGTCCCCGACCGCACCATCCACTGGCATGTCAGTGAAGACGAGATCGCTCGCCGTCGCGCCGCAATGCCACCACTGAAGCCTGTGCCAGAACGGGGCTACGAGCATTTGTATGCCAAGCATGTCACACAAGCCGATCTTGGCTGTGATTTTGATTTTCTGACCGGGCGCACGCCAAATGCTGAACCCAGTATTCACTGACGCACAGGATGTGATAAGAGACGGTGATCGTGGTGGAAAGTCTGCTGCGAACCTGCTTGAAATTGTTTCGGTGTGTGATCCGTAAAATCCAAAGTACGCAAACAGAATAAACCTCAAAAGTTTTAGAATTGGCGATCCATGAAAACTGCTCCTTTCTCTGCCGCTCAATTGCGTGAGTCGGTCATTGCTGTTCCACCGTTGGCACGGAATTCATCGCTCGCGATCTGTGAGCAGGAGAATCGGAAAATTATCCGCTTTCTCGAAGCTGGTGGGGTCCGTTCTCTTTTATATGGCGGAAACGCCGTGCTGTATCATGCTCGTCTCGCTGAGTATGCATCCTTGCTGCAGATGCTCGGTGACATTGCATCGGAGGAAACCGTAGTAGTGCCATCGCTGGGGCCAGCATTTGGTTTGGCGATGGACCAAGCCGCGATCTTGAATGAGTACGACTTTCCGACAGCCATGTTGTTGCCCTCACGCGATGCTGTCGACGAGGTTGGCATTGCAACCGGGGTTCGGAAGTTGTCAGAGGCCGTCGGCAAACCTTTGGTTTTGTATCTGAAATTCGATCGCTGGTTAAATCCTGGACTGATCAAGTCACTGGAAGAGGATGGCGTCATTTCGTGGCTGAAATACGCGGTCGTGCGAGATGATCCCGCGAAAGATGATTACTTGAGAGACGTACTCGAAGTCTTTCCTGCTGACCGGATCGTCAGTGGAATTGGTGAACAGCCAGCCATTGTTCACTTGCGGGATTTCGGCGTCGGTGGCTTTACCAGTGGTTGTGTATGTGTGGCACCGAACAGGTCCATGCAAATGATGCACGCGATTCATTCAGAGGATTTTGATACTGCTGAAAAAATTCGTGAGTGGTTTTGTCCTCTTGAAGATCTTCGGAATGGAATCAATCCCATCAAAGTTCTGCATCGGGCAGTTGAACTTGCCGCGATTGCAGACACTGGGCCAATTCAACCCATGTTGAGTGATGTCACGTCCGAGGATGTTGCCAAGATTCGAGACGCATTGCAGCAAATGCAATCAACTCCTTTATGATGCATTTCAATGCAATGTGACCGTTGGCTTATTCAGCGTTCGGTGTCGTTTCAACGCTTCCTCTGTGTCGCCATCGTTGAAACATCGTCTTGATAGGCGAAGCGAATGCGTAGTAGCAAAAGGCAATCGGTAATGCCAGCCAGTGAAGCAGGAAGGCACCGATCAGGACGAACAACGCCTGTCCAATTTGGTGCGGCGCACGACGTCCTCTCAGTAATTGCTGGAAGACATGGGGATATTGAAAACGCGACACCATCAGATAGGCGAGGGTGAGGGTCAAGCCTGCTACAAATATCTGTGAACCCAACAGGAATTGCTCGGCAAGTTGCTTTCCTGTTTCGGACGTTGTTTCGGTGGTGTAGGCAGTCAACTCGGGCATGGCAATCACAAAAGCTGCGATCGTGCCCGCTGCCGCCGGACTGGGAAGCCCCTCGAACCCGTCGTGTGGATCATCTTCTGTGGTCTCGACGTTGAAGCGGGCAAGCCGAATCAGCACGCATAGCGTGAACAGCGCCCCGATCGCCCATGTGACCTTTCTGGGTAAGCCGATTCCTTCGCTGTATTGCCAAACAATAACCGCAGGTGCGGTTCCAAAGGTGATCGCATCGCAGAGGCTGTCCAACTCCGCTCCGAATTGACTCTCTTGTCCGGTCATCCTTGCCGCTGAGCCATCGAGTGCGTCGAACAGCATGCCAGCAAAAATCAGAATACCAGCGACCAGTAATTGGTTTTCGAGTTCCCATTCAAGATTCACGCTCATCGCAATTGAAATGGCGGCCAACCCACACACGGCATTGCCAAGCGTGAGCAGTGTGGGAAGCACTGCGAGCGTTAGACGGCGTTTGCGTTTTTTCTTGCGGCGACGTTTGCGGCCGGGTATCGATCCCGCCACGATCTCGTCGGTATCTCCGTCGCCATTCTGCAGGTCTGCACCGTCAGTTGATTTCGCTGAGGAATCACCGTCGGTAGCTTGATCGGGCTTTGGATGAAGCTCGCGTTTCAGTTCACTCATGGACGTATTGCAGGTGCTGGGATGCGGTAATACTGGTGGAGTCTGGTGCGTCAGAGCATTGACAACGATTGCCCGTCTGTCCGCCGATTTGGCAAAGGGCACGTGTCGACTCGCCCAATCGCATGCGGTGGTCTTGCCGCTGTCACGCCTGCTCCACACGTCAAAGCATAACGTAGTCACGAAATACCGGAACAATGGTTTTCATGGATGCCGTCGCCAGAGCCTGTTTCTGGTCTTGCCCAATCGCTATGGGTCCCAAAATCCGAAAATTGCGATTTTTCAAACTGTTGGGAAACAGCACCCCTTTGCTTGCAGCACTTCTGCTTGCAGCACTTCGAAAAGTGCTGCTGCAGCGATGCTGAGGAGGCCCGCGGTAGGGGCAGAGGCTCAGTTCGAGCGGCGGGACTGAGCGGTGTGCGGCGGGACTGAGCGGTGTACTGGGGCCGGGCGATGCGGCAGGTGATGCGGCAGGTGATGGGACAGGCGATAAGCCGGACTATCGTGGTGCCACTGCGGTTTTGCCGGAGGTTGGGGCGTGACAGTGGAAATTGATGGGAATTGAGTCAAATGTCGTGTTGCGCTATTCTGGTGATTCAGCTTGTAGTGAAATCCCACGAATCGATGGTAGATTCCAGGACTAGCTGGCACTGTTTTTGTCAGATTTTGCTCTGGCAGAAATTGCATCAAGAACGGAAAATTTTGGAATGATCACGCCTCGATACCTTCTTCCTTTCGATTCCACGCGGGCTGTGCACCGGTTTGCCGATGTGTTGGTCATTGGTGGTGGATTGGCAGGTCTGAGAGCAGCTAACGCGGTGGAGCCCAACCAATCAGTGTTGGTTGTCACCAAGGATCAATTGCGAGAATCCAATAGTGTTTATGCGCAGGGTGGCATTGCAGGTGTCTTGGATCCTGACGACTGTTTTGAGTCGCATGTGGCCGACACGCTGGCAGCGGGAGGAAATCTTTGCGATCAGACGATTGTTGATATGGTTATCCGTGACGGACCAAGACGGATTGAGGAACTGATTCGATGGGGAACAAAATTCGATCAGAACAATGGTGAGATCTCACTGGGGCGCGAGGGTGGGCACAGTCGCGAGCGTATTGTTCATGCTCGGGGCGATGCGACTGGGCAAGAGGTCATGCGGGCAGTGATTGAACGAACACGTGAGCGATCCAATATTGATATTTGGGAAAACGCATTCACGGTCGATTTGTTGACTTATGAGGGCAGGTGCCGCGGCGCAGTGATTCTCAACGAAGGGCAACAGCCAATCATGGTTTGGGCCAAGGAGACCATTTTGTGCACTGGTGGAGCCGGTCAGGTGTTCCGCGAATCCACGAACCCAAGCGTGGCGACGGGAGATGGATCGGCACTGGCTTATCGCGCGGGCGTCGAATTGCGAGATATGGAATTTATTCAGTTCCACCCCACCGTGCTGTACATCGCGGGGGCTTCACGATCTCTGATCACCGAGGCGGTTCGTGGCGAGGGTGCTCATCTGGTCGACTGCAATGGCGAACGCTTCATGCCCGACTACGACGAGAGGGCTGAGTTGGCGCCACGCGATGTGGTCAGTCAGGCCATCATCAGGCAAATGACGAAGACCAGACATTCCAATGTGTTTTTGGATCTTTCCCATCTGGATACCGATCATGTCATGATGCGGTTTCCCGGGATCGCCAAAGCGTGTTCGAAATTCGGTCTCGATATCACGTCTGATCGAATACCTGTGCGGCCCGGTGCCCATTACGTGATCGGTGGAGTTTCGGTCGACCGCCAAGGCAGAACCAGTTTGCCCGGACTTTGGGCGGCCGGTGAGGTAACCAGTACTGGACTGCATGGTGCCAATCGTCTGGCAAGTAATAGCTTGCTCGAAGGACTCGTCTACGGAGCCCATGCAGGGGAAGCGGCGGCTCGTGCGGCTGCGGAAGTTCCAACCAACATGGTTGTGCCCCGAATTCAACATCCCGTGCGTGCTTCTTATGAATCGTTCGATGTCGCTGATGTTCGAGTCTCGCTTAAAAGTTTGATGGGACGACTGGCTGGGGTGGAACGTGATGCGGAGGGATTGCAGGAAGCGGCCGACTCTATCCGCTCGTTTGCAGCGTATGTGATGCCTCACCAGTTCGACGGTGTGGAAGGCTGGGAATTGCAAAATCTGTTGTTGACGGCATCCTGCATTGTTGATGCGGCGTTGGTGCGAGCTGAATCACGAGGGGTTCACTTCCGAAGTGATTTCCCAAAACCCGATGATCAGAACTGGCGACGTCATCTGTCGATGAAGATTGATGTCGATGGGGGGCACCCGAGAGTGGAGCCAATGTTACAAGCGGAAGAGTCAGTCGGAGCGGGGATTCCCACTAATCAATGATGCTACCCGGGAAGGTATGAGTTACCGCTTGTTGGTGACAGTAGATTGTCGTCAGTACCTGTTTTACCAGCGTAATGATTGAAACACGCGAAAAGGATTCGAGTGAATAGAAGCAACGAGAAGGAACGATCGAGTCAGACCACGCAGAAGATTTCTGATCGTCATGAAAGACCGTTGATCTTGCGGTCAATGGCAGATCGACCTGTCATCGAAATGACGCAGCTCGAACAATCTTTGCTGATGGCTGAATTGGCAATGGTTTCCTATAACGACCCCAATGAAGCGGGGCGGGCTGCCGCGAGTCTCGGTTTTCCAGATCTCGCGTTCTACGAGAGAGATGGTTCTCAGGCTTATCGTTTTCGTAATCAATACGATTGCGTGATCGCTTGTCGTGGAACCGAAGCAAACGAGTGGAACGATATCCGTGCTGATGCAAGGGCGAGTAGTGTTCTGTCGGAAACCGTAGGACGCGTGCATCGTGGCTTCAAACGTGAGGTCGATGACCTCTGGCCCATGCTGGAAACAGCTTTGATGTGCAACCAACAACCACTCTGGTTTTGTGGCCACTCCCTCGGCGGTGCGATGGCAACCATTTGCGCTGGACGCTGCCTGCTTTCTCATATCGATAGCAACCCGGAGCGACTTTTTACCTTTGGCAGTCCGCGAGTGGGGAATCCGCGATACACGCAGTACACCAAGTTGGATCATCTGCGGTATGTCAACAACAACGATATCGTCACGAGGGTGCCACCGGGGTGGTTTGGCTATCGGCATTGTGGAAATGAAATCTACCTCGATCGGCGCGGCCAAATTCGGAAGTCCGGGTTTGCCGGAAAAACTCGTGATCGGTGGATTGGCTTTTGGAGAGGTCTACTCAATGGAAAAATCGATTCGTTTGAAGATCATTCCATTCATCAATACATTAACGCGATTGGTCAGGCACTGGCTGAGCAAAGTCAGGCCGAATCGAGGAGCACAAAACGCAGGGAAAAGATCAAATCTGGTCCACCCAAGCCGAAGCACACGATGAAAAATTCGATAGGTCCTGATTCTTTTGTCAGCCGATAGGTTCTTCCGTAAACCGATGGACTGCTGAAACGAAACGGGCGATGGCAAGAGGAAGCAGACCGGGCTCCAGAGTCACGCAGGAAAGAGGAGCCGCTGAGCCGGTGTCGAACGGGATTTCTGTGGGGTTGGTGTTGGAAATCGCCGAGCCTGCCCCGTGAATTGTCAGCGATCAGCCATGTTTCCAGCTCAGACCTGTTGTCTCAATCGATTTTTGAAGGTTCAATCTGGACGGCAGGTCCGCCGCTACGAGAGGATTCAATTCCGACTCGATCCCGATTATTTCACCTCGCTGTGCCTGCTGACACCTCCAGTGGGATACAACAGAGGTAGGTTTGGCGCTGATTCGGTGGTCTCGTCCTTCGTTCATGCCTAAGACTGCTGTTTGAGCATCTTGTGTGGATGACTTTTCAAATATTTACCCATCTCGGTCACGAATTTCATGCACGCTCGAGAATCTGATTCGAAACCAGCCGAAGAGAACGAAGCCGTCGCCTACGCTGAAATCGAGGGCGTTCAACTGAAGCTGGCCCGGCCCTACACCTTTCCCGGGCAATGGATCGGTCAGCAAGAGATTCTGATGCAATTGCTTGCATGCTGGATCACGGTCGATGATCTCGATCTGCCTCTCACTCCGCGATTGGTGGGGTCTCCTGGGATCGGGAAGACGCAACTGGCGATTGCCGCAGCCCAAGCTCAGGAACGACCGCTGTACATCTATCAATGTACTGCGGATACCCGGCCCGAAGATTTGCTGGTCACGCCAGTTCTCAGTCAGGGAGGTGAAATTTCCTATCACGCCTCACCGCTCGTTTCCGCCATGATCTCCGGTGGCGTCTGTTTGCTGGACGAGGGGAATCGGATGAATGAAAAATCGTGGGCTTCTCTGGCTCCCCTATTTGATGGGCGTCGACTTGTCGAATCGATTGTTGCGGGAATCACCATTCCGGCGGATCGTGAGTTTCGGGCTGCCGTGACGATGAATCAAGATGAGTCAACATTCGAGATTCCCGACTACATCCTCAGCCGTTTGCAGCCCACTTTGGAGGTTGGCTTTCCAAACAAGCAGGATGAAATGTCGATTCTGCAGTACCACTTGCCGTTTGCGGAGCCAGAAATGCTCGCGATGACGGTGGAGTTTCTGCAGCAGTCCCATCAGCTGAAACTCGATTTCTCGCCTCGGGACGGAATCAATTTGTTGCGTTTTGCTATCAAACGGATGATTCAGGACCCCAGCCACCCGATTAGTCGTGATCAGGCATGGCAGGAGGCTTTAGAGAAGTGTTTGGGCGAGGAAGCGGTCGATTTGGAGCAATTGGCCCAACGCCGTCGCCGGACCTTAGGGGGGGATGCCGTGCCGCTCGGTTTGGCAGATCTATTCTTTGATCCCCAAGATCCGCTGCATCCTGACGCCGAGGACGACGATGAGGAAGATGATGAATAGTTCTGTTCAGACGGTCAGGCAAAAATGCCCGAATGCCGTTAGGAATGCCTGCAATCAGCGTTTGAACGCGGGTTGAACGGAACTTTCTTCATTTTCGACCGTCAAACGGTCCACATCCAGTAACGGAATGTGCGAACTTTGCACCCCTGCAGGGGGGTGTGTTCGTAATTGGCATTGCATTGATCGCCCGCATTGTCGCTACGATCAGTCGCCATTTCAAATGATGTTGTCCCTGTCGTAAGGAGAGAAGCGGCAAATGTTTGCGGGTTTTTTGGGCCTAACTATACTCGGCGACTGCGTTTCGGCTGATTCCATGAAGATGGAACAGGCGTCACGTCGTTGGTCGTGCATGGCTCGTAACCTATTGCCAGCTCCCTTGCGGATAGCGACTGATTTTCAACTACTAAACCCCATCACTGTCGTGTTTGCCGCCGATTATGCGGCGAAAACGCCAACGCCTGGAAGGTTCGGTCTATGACCTCGCGTAAGCGAAATAACTCCTCGACGTTCAACTTGAGTACCCTCCGCGGTGCAGATTCTGATCGTTCGCCTGAGCACAAATCCAAGAAACGAAGGCAGACGCACAAAAAGCGTCGCCAAAATATCCTCGAAACACTTGAAGCGAGGCAATTGCTCGCTGGTGACGCTGGTCCGACGTTGGTCGGGGTTCAGCCCAACACGGGCGAATTGATTGTCGACAACTCGATTGTTCAGACGCGGCCTCGCGTTCTGACTCTGCGATTTGACGAGGATCAACAGATTGATCCCAGCACGCTGAGTGCCGTGCAGGTGACTCGTGCTGGCTTGGATAATGTGCTGGGTACTGAAGACGATGTCGCCATCGTGCCCGGTCTGGTTAGTCTGGGCGAGGATGCGGACAACGAAGTTGTGGTCCGGTTTTCCGAAGCCCTGGTTGATGACCTCTACAAACTCGAAGTCATCGGCTACGACGATCCTTCGGCTGGCTTGATCGGTCTGAGAAACACGCGCGGCGAGTTACTGCAGACTGATGATCCGCAGCAGCGAGTCGACGTGACTCGTTTCGATTTGCGGTTAGGAGCGCTTGTCGAATCAGTGGTTCCGCAACCGGTAATTCGTCTGGCGGACGGAACACTGCAGCAGAATCGCAACGAGATCCTCGTCCACTTTAACGATGATCCGCTGTTTGTTGAGGACGATGAGGCTGGAAATCCGACTCTACGGTCCGTTGAGAATCCGCGTTTCTATCAATTGCTGCTGACGCAGGAGACGGTACGCACTTCTGACGACGCGTTTTACAAGCCTGATCAGGTTGTGTACAGCGAGGCGACAAACACGGCACGCCTGATTTTCGCGGATGACCTTAATGAGTTGGCCGCCGATGCAGATTTGAATGCTGGCGTCGGTTTAGAGGGTGGTACGTTCCGATTAAGAATTGGAACGGCAGTGGACGAACGTGTTGACTTAATCATCCCATTGGACGAGCGCAGTGTTGCGCCGCTGGTGATGACTGATTTTGGAATCTCGGGTTTGCGCGTGACCTTTCAGTCCGTGGCCGTTGGTGAGGCCAACTCTGGGCGGATGCTCAGGTTTGAGGACTTGGGTGTCGGCGGTTTAACTGTCACGACGGAAGCAGTCGTAGGCGGTCCAGATACCGTTGTTGTGGATTTCGGTGGGGCCACTCCGACAATCGCTGATTTGCAAACAGCGATCTCGAATGCTGTCCCAACCTTGATCACGATGACAGTGGATGCTGGGGATGATACTCAGCTTCTGCCTTCGCGACTAATCGATGCACCAGCATTGAGCTTGGTTGCTGTCGGTGAGACGCTGGAAACAGCTCTCAATGTCGGTGTGTTTGGAAACAGCGGCACCGATGGTGAACTGACAAGTATTGTCTATTCAGAGTCCATTGATGCTCAACCGTTTTTGATTGAGCCAATCGGAGGCGACAATGATTTGGGGCATAGCGAAACGGTTAGTCATATCAACCCGGACTTCGGGCCAGATTTGACTGCGGGTGTCACTGAAATCGCCTACAACTTTCAGGGAATCTTTGCCACCAATGGTGGTGTATCCCACCTGAATCAGATCACAGAAACAGAAAAGGTTCGGATCCGCGAAGCACTGAACCTTTGGGCTAGCGAATTAGGGATTCAGTTCCGCGAAACCGCTGACGAGGGCATCACATTTGCCTTCGGTGATAACAGCGAATTGAACGTCGCAAGTGGTATCTTTCCACAAAATGTTGGTGTTCTGAATGCGAGCGTGCGGGTTGACCCGGCGTTTGCTGTGCCGGCCATGGTTTTCGATCGTTCGGCGACACTCGGCACCGATTACGGCGAGGACCTGACTCGTAAAGCGGTTGCCGGAATTGGTTTGCTCATCGGTTTGGAGCGGGCTTCGGATCTTTCCGCCTCAACAATCATGGCGATGAATTCAGGGTTCCTGAACGCCAGTGTCGACGTGCTTGGTGATAATGAACCCGTGTTCCCGGGTAATACCGATGTGCTTCATGGGCAGTTTGTGCATCGCCCAGACAGCGTTGACATCGACCTCTACCGGTTCGAAGTCGATTTGGATGACCCGACTCAAACGGGTACTCTCACTGCCGAAACCTTTGCTGAGCGACTGGCAGATTCGAGTCTCCTTGACACAAGTTTGACTCTGTT
>CAXGRW010000047.1:0-15847 GCA_964012125.1 uncultured Rhodopirellula sp. | reverse complement strand
CAGTCGCCTGTTTCAGAAAAAGAGGTCATCGCGTTCTTTGGTGATTCCATCACCCAAGCGGGGGCGCGACCTGGCGGATACTGCAATTTGATCGGCGAGGCGATTGCCAAGAAAAGGCCAGAGCTTGGTGTGGAGATTGTATACGCGGGCATTAGCGGGAACAAAGTTCCTGATCTTGAAAGACGTTTGCAGCGGGATCTGCTCAGTAAAAAACCGTCCATCGTATTCATCTACATAGGGATTAACGATGTTTGGCACAGTACACGTGGGAAGGGAACTCCGAAGGTCCAGTTTGACACGGGACTGCGGCGCCTCATCGAAAAAATATCAGAGAATGGTGCTAGCATCGTGCTCTGCACGCCTAGTGTGATTGGCGAGAAAAAAGAAGGTGAGAATCCGCTTGATGAGATGCTTGAAGAATACTCAGCCATTAGTCGTAAAGTTGCGTCTGACACCGGTGTAACGCTTTGTGATTTACGGAAGTCTTTTGTCGATCATTTGAAAGCGAATAATCCAGACAATAAACGTAGTGGTATCCTCACCAGTGATGGCGTTCATCTGAATATTGATGGAAATCGATTTGTTGCCGCGCTGGCTTCTGAATCAATCGCCGAAGCTTTGCAGGAAAGTGAGACAGTGGATCGTCCGGCTAATAGTCTGTTCAATGGAAAAGACTTGACTGGCTGGCATGTGGATGTGCCACACCGGGACAATAATCCCGATGCCAAACCCACATTCATTGTTCGTGACGACATGTTGGTGAGCCTGGGTAATCCACAGGGGCATTTGATCACAGACAAAGAATATGAAAACTTTCGACTGGAAGTCGAATATCGCTTTGCAGCAAAGCCGGGCAATTGCGGCGTGCTTGTGAATGCGTCTGATCCCCGGTCGCTGTACAAGATGTTTCCCAAGTCAATCGAAGTTCAGATGAACCACACGCACGCTGGTGACTTTTGGTGCATCGTCGAAGACATCACTGTGCCGGACATGGTCAAGCGTCGGGGCCCTAAAGAAAAATGGGGAATCACTGAGGGCAAAGCACGGCGAATTTTAAATCTTACCGACGGCTCTGAGAAACCAGTGGGTCAATGGAATCGGCTGGATATCGAGTGCTTAGGGAACCAGATTAAAGTTTGGGTCAACGGCGACCTCGTAAATTATGGTACTGGCTGCACTGCAAGCAAGGGCCAAATTGCATTGCAAGCGGAGGGTTCGGAGGTTGAATTCCGAAAACTGGAGCTCACTGAAATTAGCGAACTCAGTGACTGAGAGCGATGCTTTGGCTGAGCAAAGAATCACCAGATCACAGCGTGATTATGTTTGTTGCGTGGGGTGCCTTTTCCGGGCACTGCCCATCCTGTCTCCAACTCTCGCATAGAGCTCTCGGTGTTGTTGCGAATGGTGCAACAGGTCTTGGTCGAATTGCACGCGTCCCGGCTCGAAAATGGTCATGGTCGATGACCCGCCAAATTTGAAGTAGCCCTTCTCGGAGCCCTTCAGTACGTCAGTGTCCTGCGTATACGTTTGGCAGATACCACCCACGCATGTGGCACCGATTTCCAATAGCAGCACTTCGCCGAATTGTTCTGTCTGTAGTCGTGTCAAGCAACGTTTGTTTTTGGCCAGAATCTGTATGTTTTGCACAAGTGCTATTGGGTTGACCGAGAACAACGGTCCATTCAAAAGGTGTGCCGCACCCGCAACGCCCGCAACGGGGAAGTGAAATCGGTGGTAATCCACCGGACAGAGCCTTGAGAGTACAAGGCTACCAGAGGCATAGCGTTCAGCGAGATGTGAATCACCAAGCAGATCGGTAAGATCGAACATTTCACCTTTCACAAACAGTCCGTCGGCTTGGGAAATATCGGGAATGCACAGATGTCGCCCGTCAGCAGGGAAAACGACGCTGTCGGATCCTGAATCAATGGGGCGGGCTTCAGGATTCAACTGTCGATAGAAGAACTCATTGAAGTTGTTGAATTCGCTTAATGGCAATCTGAATTCAGCAGGATCAAGTTCATATTCTTTCACAAAAGGCGGGATCTTTTCTGCTGATTTGGCTTGGTCCATCCGCCAGCCATACCAGTGGGAAAACCATGCTCGCTTTACCATCGTGGTCAAGGCGATTCGTCCGCCCAGCGTGCCGTAGGTCCATCTCAGGAACTTGTCTCCGTAGACTTTTTCAAGACAGTCCCGTTCAAGATAGCGATCGTAGTAGACGATTTCGTCCATTAATTTCAATCAATCCGTTTCAGTCAAGCAGATGGGCCTGGAAGGTTTCTCGGCGGTCATTGTGACCGAAACTGATGCTCTCGCCGAGATCCCTGACTGAATTTCATGAAAGTTGATGGTGGCCACTTCGGACTTAGTCCTTCGGCTGACGTAAACTCCAGCGGACAGAGCTGCGTAGACCATCATCTTCAAATTGCATCTCGAGACGCAGGAAATCAATTTGATTCATCAAGCCGAACGGCTTTTGGGGATCGAAAACAGGTTGGCGTTGCCGCAAGGGCTCACCATAATCGGCACTGATCAGGTGCTGATGCTTCCACTTCAATTCGTCTCCCTGAACGGTTTTTGGGAAAAAACCAAACAGTCTCTGGTGCTCTTGCATGGCTTCTTTGACGCTGATGTTCTTGCCGACCATGAATGGCAGCAGTCGTGCTAGCCCCGACATTGCCACCCGTGAGTTGGCATCCGATGCGGCGGCATAGAGTCCAGGCATTTGCTCAACGCAGGATCCAGGATTGACCAGCAGTGAAGCTGCGCTCAATTCTGTTGACTTGACCTGCACAACCTTCTCCTTGGTCGACCAGGGAATATTGCGGATGACGATGTAGTTATCAACGATCTCAACTCCATAACGCAACTTGATCATTCCCGCGATGTTCATCATCCAGACCCATCTTTGCTCATCACCTATCTGGAAGATCTGTGCACTGAAGTCATCGTCAGCATTGTCCTTGAAGTCGAATGAACTTGCAGCTTGGCGTAGTAGCTGCGCTGTTCTTTCTGGATTTCGCGTCTCAATGAAAATGCTGCAAGGGCGGGTGAACATTGATAAGGCGATAGGAATCATCATCATCTCGGTGTTCATACCGCTCATGGATGCACCGAAGGCTCCGAATACGTCACCGCTGCCTAACGCAATGATTGGATCGGAATCAAAGATCGCAAGATGCATACTGGGACCCAGATCATCGAGTACGGCCGCACTTGTGCCGGTGTAGCTGGTAAATATTTCCGAAAAAGTCTCCGCGATATTTTGCCACGTCGCTTCCGACAGGTTCAGCGACAGCTTGACGACGGGACTAGGTTCGAGTTTTGGAACAGCGAGCGTATTTGCAGTGCGATCTGTTTCCAGAGCCATTCGCAGGGCGTTGTAAATGGTGTTGTCAACAAGTGGCAGGATGAAGGTTGAGACTTCCAATTGTTGTGGTGCAGATTCATCGAGACGGATAGCAATCGGGTCAAAGAAACGCCGCCAATAACTGGAATAGTTCCTCAGGTATTCCGCGTATGCTTTTGCTTCTTGGCTGGTGATCGTCTCAACTGGTGAATCGATCAGCGTACGCATGTTGTTCAGGGTTCCATACGCTTTTGAATGAACCATTCCGGTCTGATCAAGGTCGTATCCTTCGCAGCGGCAGTCGTTTGGAATGTATCCCTTTGCTCTTAGTCGCTCTACGCTCAGAGTTGTCTCAGGATCGTCAATGCTTGCCAGCATGCCGGATGCTGTAAGAGCTTCCATTTGCCTTTTGGCAAGAATCCGTCGCAATTGTCCAATCTTGACTTTAGGACCAACCAAGCGTCGAACGAAGGGATCCGAAAAGTAGGCGTAGCCCCTCGTTTTGTTAGTGATGCCCAGTTTGGTCAGCATGTACCGGAATTCATCGCTCTCGCCCAAGCTGTTCTTGCCGTCAGTTTCCTGCAGCTTCAGCGATTTTTCCAACTCACTACGGTTGGTTGAGAGAAACAGCAGATTGCCTCGTAGTGCGACATAGGCAGGTTGATCTCCTGCCGGCATTTTCATAATCGAATCAGATAGTTCACCTTGAGGATTCAGTAGCTTGAAAAGGCCGTTGATTAAACCCGGTTGTTCGACCTTGGCTATGACCGTTAAATCGGTGCCATCGATAAAGAACAGGTCCGGGCAAAAGAGTGCCATTTCACCGATGAGCCCGGATTTCAGAATCGCGTGCAGTTGTTCGCGCTCCATCCCGAGTCGCTTGAGATAACGCTTCTCAAGCCCATAGTTAAGTGAGTTACCAGTTAAGGCAGCACCTACGGAGGCGATGAAAGGTGCGCCTGCGTCAAGCATTCGTTCCAAAGTTGCCGGTTTGCCCAGATAGACGAAAAATCTGTCGTGTGGCGTGTAATTGGCAAGTTCCAAGTGCCCTCCGCGTTTGCCCGCCAACATTTTCTTGAAAGGGTGGGACTGAACTTTGACACCTTCAACCGAGTTGATGTCGATCGGTTCGTTGTTAGTGGGTAAGTCCTCTTCCTCGTCTTCTTGCACGTTAACCGTGTTGATGACCTGCATTTGCAGGGTCTCTTCAATGGCGGCCCGACCGCCGAGGACTGAAAAGGCGGAAGTTGTGCGACCTCTTCGATCAATATCGAGACCAGCGTTCGCATCACCACTCCAAAGTTGCAGCACGTTACCAGCCCCCTGAAGCAAATAGGGACCCCAGGTTGTGAAGCGTGCTTTCATGATCGCTACGCGTGGATTGCTGAGCTCCTGCTTCTCTGTGTAGAGCGACCAATTTATTTCTTGTGTTTCGTTCAGCACATGGTTGTAGATTTTAATGTTGAGCGTTTCGGGCTGTCGATCGTCGGTCAACGCGATCACGTTGTAAGGAATTGTTTTTCGTTCATTGGCTATTTTGCGTTCCTCATTACTGATCAATGGAGAGATTGTTTGCCCGGTTTGTTTCAATAGGTCTTTGTCAATCAGAACACGCTCTGATGAACCATCGGTGAAAAGAACCCAGTGCTTTCCATCATCCACCACAGGGCGGATCTCAAATGCCAGTAGACGCCGTTTTTCCTTTGGAACACTCCAGCGGACAGGTGGCTGGTAACCGTTCTTGGCACGCGCCACTTCGGAAGGCCACGGTGGTTGCTTCACGAGCTCAAATTTGACATTAGGAATGAGGTGGACCAGCGGTCCCTCAATTTCTTTGTCCAAGAAGTCTGTCAGATTCTGGGCCGTTGCGTTGATTCCCAGCCAAGCACGAATGCGTTCTTTCGAGTTCTCGGATGTTGTCAGCTCGTTTATCGACGATGGACCGAGCCCTGTGCGTTCGAGAGCAAATTCCTTGCAGTCATTGTAAACTCTTCGGATGTGCCAGCCTCCGCTGCTTATCGCTTCCTTCTCAACGACTGCGTACACACGTTTTCCAAGTTGTCTTGCCAGCCATGTGTTTGAAGGAACTAAATAAAGTTCGCGGACGGAATCAACGCCCCCGAGGTTTTGTGCTTGCCAAAGACCTTCCGCCGGTAGACTCACCGTGCCTCTATGGACCACACTCGAACCCATTTCCAGAGGCCCGGAAACGCTTTTCTCAACCTGCGTTTCAGCAGCGGCTGGCGTCAAGAAAAATAGCACCGCGGCTACTGTGTAGAGGGTACGCATGGAGACCTGTTTTTTTGAGATTTAGGATCTGCGGGGCCAAGCACGTCAAGCTGGCAAAAATAAACCTTGCCAGCTTATGTTGGTGAAATACGCAATTGATCAAATTTGCGTGGGATTGGGGGCCAAGAGCCTGATGTGTTGAAGTGGTAGCGCGCAATGTCGGACTAATTGCAAATGTTTCTGCGCTAACCCGTTCGATTGCCATTGTTGGCGTGCGTCTGACAGGTGTCAAAGCTGTGCAGGGCGTCACTGTTCTTTTCCGAGGAGTTGCTTAATGGCTCCGTAAACGGCACCCGCTGTCTAAGCTAGCAAGTCATGAACCACGTTTCCGTGGACGTCTGTTAACCGGAAGTCGCGTCCCTGATGCCTGTAGGTAAGCTGCTCGTGATTGATGCCGAGGCAATGCAACATGGTCGCGTTGAGGTCATGAATGTGCACGGGCTTGTCGACAACGTTATAGCTAAAATCATCGGTTTCACCGTAGACAACACCTGGCTTCACACCACCACCAGCCATCCATTTGGTGTAGCAACGGGGATGGTGGTCCCGTCCGTAGTTAGTTTTCGTCAAGCCGCCTTGGCAATAGATCGTTCGCCCAAATTCTCCACCCCAAATCACCAAGGTGTCGTCAAGCATTCCCCGCTGCTTGAGATCATTCAGCAGACCAGCACACGGCTGGTCGATGATGCCGCATTGGCGTTTTATATCTTTAGGAAGGTTGCCGTGTTGGTCCCACTGGCGGATGAACACTTGGGTGAATCGCACCCCACGTTCGGCCATGCGGCGGGCTAACAGGCAATTGGCGGCGAACGTGCCCGGTGTTTTTACATCGGGTCCGTACATGTCCAGGACATGTTGTGGTTCATCAGAAATGTCAGCCAATTCGGGAACCGAGGTTTGCATTCGGTAGGCCATTTCGTACTGGGCGATGCGTGATTGGATTTCCGGATCACCCACTTCCTGATAGCGGTGACGATTTAACTTGGCCAATTCATCGAGCATACGTCGACGCATGCCTTCACTCATTCCTTCTGGGTTGGACAGATAGAGCACAGGATCACCAGTAGACCGTAGGCTGACGCCCTGATGACGTGTGGATAGAAAACCAGCCCCCCAAAGTCGAGCGTAGAGTGCCTGCCCACCGAATCCACCGTTGACCGTCGAATGCAAAACGACAAAACAGGGCAGGTTTTCATTCATGCTGCCCAGCCCGTAGGACAACCATGCTCCGGTGCTGGGACGTCCCGGCAGTTGGCTACCGGTCTGTATGTAGGTGATCGCGGGGTCGTGGTTGATCGCTTCTGTATTCACCGTCTTAATGACCGCCAAGTCATCGACTACCTTTGCTGTGTGAGGCAGCAGTTCGCTGATCCATACTCCTTCCTTGCCGTGCTGAGAAAACTTGAACGTCGACGGAGCAATCGGAAAACGTTTTTGACCGGAAGTCATCGTCGTGATGCGTTGGCCGTTGCGGATGGAGTCGGGCAGGTCCTTGTCATACCAATCATTCATCTTGGGTTTGTAGTCCCACATGTCTAATTGGCTTGGAGCACCTGACATGAACAGATAGATGACCCGCTTTGCTTTGGCAGGGAAGTGAGGTACACCCGGAATTCCACCCAGTTCACCTTTTGTTTTGCTGGAAGATGTTGTCGCGTTAGCGTTCTCGTTTAGCAGAGACGCGAGGGCAGCGGTGCCGATACCACCAGCGGTACGGCCGAAAAAGTGACGCCGTGTTTCAATCAGTTTGGATTCGCGAAGCGGATTCATGATGATTTCAGTTTTGGGTTACGGTTTCGCTGAGGTTCAAAAGCAGGTGACAGATCATCGTCCATGCAGCGAGGTCTGCTGCTGGTAGCTTTGGGTCACGGGGAGCTTCGCCAGCCGATATGAGTTTTTCAGCATCCTCAGGTTTAGCTTGGAATTCCTTGAGGTATTCCTTATGCAACTGCAGCAATGAATCCTGTTCGTATGGTTTGGGAGTTCTTGAGGTGGTCGTTCGGAAGGCAAAGACAAAACGTTCCTCTGGTTTGGATCCGCCTTCAACCATCACGCGTTCCGCGAACTTTCGAGCTGCTTCGACGAATTGGACATCATTCATCAGCACTAATGATTGCAATGGTGTATTGGTTCGCGCTCGGCGCACTTGGCAGGTTTCGCGATCAGGAGCATCAAACGTGGACATTGAAGGTGGCGGTGAAGTCCGTTTCCAAAAGGTGTACATGCTTCGGCGGTACAGCTTTTCTCCCTTGTCCTGTGCAAACACCGACGTGTTGCTGCCACCGAAGCCAACTGCTTTCCAAAGTCCAGATGGTTGGTAGGGGCGAACGCTCTTTCCACCCACGTCACGTACCAACAAACCGCTTGTTGCCAACGCGTTGTCGCGGATCACTTCAGCATCGAGGCGGAATCGGGGACCGCGTGATAGCAATCGGTTCTCGGGATCGTTCTGTAGTTGCTCAGGTGTCACCTTGGATGACTGTTGATAGGTTGCAGACATCATGATCAGCTTGTGTAACTGCTTCATGTTCCAGCCACTTTCAATGAATTCAAGTGCCAGCCAATCCAGCAACTCGGGGTGTGATGGCTGTTCACCTTGAATTCCAAAGTCCTCGGCGGTCTTGACCAAGCCCATTCCAAAATGTTGCAGCCAGAAACGATTGACGGTAACGCGGGCAGTCAATGGATTTTCCGGGCTTACAAGCCACGATGCGAGTCCAAGCCGGTTGTTGGGGGCACCTTCGGGAAGCGGAGCGATCCACTGTGGAACCGCCGATGAAACTGCGTCCCGTTTCTCTGTATATTGTCCACGTTCTAGGACATGGGCTTGGCGTGGTTCTTTTCGGTCTTCCATCACTAATGTGGCAGGAATGGACTTTTCAACTTCAGCCAACGCCTTCTTTGTCTCTTCAAGATTCTTTTGCATCTTCGCAAACGAAGCCGCATGCTCGGGGTGGACGTTCTGCAGGTAGTATTCTTTTACTTTGCGATGCTGGTCGTCGGTTTGTTTTTCCGCTTCCACATCAAGAATCTTCTGGATTTCGGCGGGAATTGGCGGCGAAGTCACCTTCTTGCGATATTGTTTCCACAGGTTCAGCGACGCCAACTTTTCGGCTGGAAGTGACTGCAGGGAAACAACACCGGCAGCGTCCCAATGGACGGTGCCGCCAAATTGGGTGAATGCCCAACCATTGATTTCTGATTCCGGTTTCAGGCCAACGGATGCGGCGTCAACTTCCAGACGTATCCACTTTCCTGTTTCAGGAAGTTCACCTGCATGGAAGTTTGCTGGCCCTTTCTGCCCTGCACCGTGTGCTTTGTCCGCACCCCAGTAAGCGCGATGATTCCATGAGCCATCATTGAACTGAAGCTGGATGGTCTCGGGGGGATTCTCCGGGTCCAGATAGACATAAGCAAAGAGGCGTCCGGGGTTACCAAGTTTGAGTTTGGGGTTGGCACCATCGAAGAAGTGTTGCGTCAGCCCGGTTCCAGTGCGAATGCTTGAGTTCTTGCCGCTGTGCACCGGGTGTTCCGAGGCTGGCACAAACTTCCATTGATAGGGGCCATCACCCTGTGGTTTCGCTCCCGGTGGCAAGGCATCGTCAAACCAAATCGCGTCACCTTGTTTCAGTTCGCCCAGTTTCGCATCAGCCATTGCATCGTTGTATTCGATGCTGCCAATCAACTCGGTGATACTGTTGTTCAGGGTCGTGATGTTCTGTTGGTGCTTTACCTTTGATGCAGCCTGTTCTTGGCTGGGTACTTTGACGACCGGTGGCGGTAACAAATTGTTTCCGTCCATTGCTCTTTCGGTCAAACTGAAAAAGTAGGAGAACATCTGATAGAACTCCTTCTGCGTCAGAGGGTCAAACTTGTGGTCATGGCAGGCAGCGCAACCGGACGTTAACCCAAGCCAGACGGTGGACGTTGTCTCAACCCGGTCCACTGCATAACGGACATAGTACTCGTCGTCGATCGAGCCCCCTTCGCTGGTGGTCACGTTGCAACGGTTGAAACCTGTTGCAATCCGCTGTTGCAGGGTTGGTTCGGGTAGCAGGTCACCAGCAAGCTGTTCAATCGTGAATTGATCAAATGGCATGTTTTTTTGGAATGCATCAATCACCCAGTCGCGGTAGGGCCAGATGGAGCGTTCGTTGTCCAAGTGCAAGCCATGGGTGTCTGCATAACGGGCAGCGTCAAGCCAGATTCTTGTCATGTGCTCAGCGTAGGCCGGTGATTCCATTACACGGTCAAGCACGCGTTCAAATGCGTTGGGGGATTCGTCTGAAAGGAACTGGTCGATTTCTGCGATGGTGGGAGGCAGTCCGGTCAAGTCGAGCGTCGCTCGACGAATCAAGGTTTCTTTGCTGGCCTGCGCTGACGGTGATAAGCCTGCTTCTTTCACTCCTGCGAGAATGAAAAGATCAATTGGGTTGTTGTGTTCCCAATTTTTGTCAGATGCCGGAAGATCGTTGGATTCGGGTTTTTCGTACGCCCAATGCACCGACCACTTTGCTCCTGTGGTGATCCACTGCTTGAGGCGTTCGATGTCCGTGGCAGATAGCTTCTTTCCTGATTCTGGCGGTGGCATCAAGAGATCCGCATCGTCGCTGATGATGCGTTTTATGAGTTCACTGGTCTCTGCTGATTCAGGAATCACTGCCGCTATACCGGAATCGGCTTCTGCCAAGATTCCGTCACGCTGGTCCAAACGCAAACCCGCTTCGCGAGTCGCTTCGTCGGGACCGTGGCACTGAAAGCAGTTCTCTGAGAGCAAGGGCAGAATGTCCCGGCTGAAATCGACTTGTTGTTGCGCATCGGCTGCGTGTGTCGCGGCTGGAACCAAGGCGATCAGGGCCAAGGCCAAAATGCTTTCCAAGGCTTGAAACCATTGACGGATAGAAGGCGTCATCAGATTCATTCAATTTGGGTGGGGTTGGGCGCGGTGGGAATTCGACGGGGTGGACGTGCCAGCAGGGCTTACCCTAGGGGGCTCCCATAGAAACATTCTATACGCTGTACCGCGACCGTCTTGTAGCTACCACGCGAAAAATTGCCCAGACGCCGCAAATTGGCTCATACTTGATGCGGTTCGACGCTCAGATGCACTTGCAGTGCCAAGAGGGAGGCACGTGAAAGCGTTGGGAGTCGCTTGTCGGGTGGCTTGCGGGATTCCCGTTTCTGATTTCAACGGCTCAGCGCGGAGAGGTTTTATTGGCACTCTCGACTGCAAACGCTGCACTCTCGACTGCAAACGCTCGGGTTGGATCAAGAGAGTAACTTGTGGACCACTTTGCCATGAACATCAGTCAGCCTGAAATCACGACCAGCGTGTCGATAGGTGAGTTTTTTATGATCCATGCCAAGCAGATGTAAAATTGTCGCCTGAAGATCATGAACATTGACTTCATCATCACCAAGATTGTCTCCCAGGTCATCACTGCTGCCATGGACGATACCGCCTTTAATGCCTGCTCCTGCAATCCAGGTGCTGTAGACTCGCGAGTGGTGACCTCGACCGTCGGTACCCGGCGAAGCTACGAATGGGCTGCGTCCAAATTCGGTGGTAAACACCACCAACGTGTCATCGAACATTCCCCTCAATTTCAAGTCTTGCAGTAACGCGGCGATGGGGCGGTCCACGTTTCGGGCCAAGCGATTGTACTTGGTGAGTTCGGCGTGCGCATCCCAGTTTCGGTCCACTCCGCTGTCGCCGTCAATCAGTTCTACGAATCTCACGCCACGTTCAACCATGCGCCGGCCAACAAGGCATTGCCAGGCAAAACTGGAAGTGTCATCAGGATCAAGTCCGTAGAGATCAAGGGTCGACTGTGACTCCTGGCGGACATTAAATAACTCAGGTGCCTCCAACTGCATGCCAGCGGCTGTTTCAAACGACTTGATCCGTGAACTGAGTTGTGAGTCGCCTTGGCGGTCTTTGAGGTGCTGTTGGTTGA
Source organism: uncultured Rhodopirellula sp. (assembly GCA_964012125.1). Classification (GTDB taxonomy): domain Bacteria; phylum Planctomycetota; class Planctomycetia; order Pirellulales; family Pirellulaceae; genus Rubripirellula. Next base: position 4,249 of record CAXGRW010000047.1, on the reverse strand, counting down.
AGTAAGACAGCATGTCCAGTTCAGTCCGCTGCAGTTCTGCCGTTTCGAGGCGGCGGTGCATGTTGGCAATTGGTTCGCTTCCGGGAATGACCCTTGTGCCTTGATGTACCGCAGGCAGAAAGTCTGATCCCCAAACTTGGCCTCCCGCGTATGGCAAGCCTGCCGACAGCACCATGAAAGCTGGCAGATTCGCATTTTCAGATCCCAGCCCGTAGCTGATCCATGATCCCATGCTTGGTCGATTGAAGGTCGCCGATCCCGTATGTAGCCCGATAGTGGCTCCGAAGTGATCACCGTTAAGATTCGTCATGGAACGAATCATGCATAGGTCATCGGCCTGACTGCCAATGTGTGGGAACAGATCGCTGACCTCGGTTCCGCATTCACCATAGGGACGAAACTTCCAGCCACTTCCCTTGTAAAAGTTGCGGGCCCGATGTTGCTCGTCGTGTTTTGCATTCAGAACAGGCTTGGGATCAAACGTGTCAACGTGAGAAACGCCCCCTGTCATGAACAGGAATATAACTCGTTTGGCTTTCGCTGCGAAATGCGGACGTTTGGGTGCCAGTGGATCGGGATTCGGCGCAGTTTCACTTGCCATGATTTCGGACAGCATCCCCGGTAGCAGAAGACCACCACCTGCCAGAGATCGTATGAAGCGACGTCGATGGATTGACATGAAGTTTTAATCCACGAAAAGGAATTCATTGCTCGAAAGCATTGCACGAATGAGACTTGACCATGCAGTTTGCTCTCCGGATGTCGTGCTGGCTTGTGTTATTAACTGCTGCGTTTGTTCGATTTCTAAACTGTTCGGCTGGCGGCCAAGGAGGGTTTGGTAGCACCATGTGATTCGCCCGTCGAAGTCTGAATTGCTGGCGAACATGCGTGACGTAATCCGCTGTGCTTCATCCTGCACAAATGCTGAGTTCATGAAGTAGAGGGATTGTAAGCTGGTCGTGGTGGGACGCCGCACTCCAACATGAAGGTTGCCGTCAGGTGCATCAAACGTATCCAGAAAACTATTCTTGCGAATTCTTTGACGAAAAAGATAGATCGTGCGCCGGTCACTATCGAAGTTTCCCACGTACGGTTCGTGCTGTCGAAAGTAATAGGTCAGATGATGTGGCAGGGGATGGGCATGTGCTAAGCCCATGTCAAGTTTTCCGCTGATGGCCAAGACTGAATCTCTCAGTTGTTCTGCATCAAGACGGCGGCGATTGGTTCGCCAAAGATAGATGTTGTCAGGATCAATTTCCACATTTCTCGCAATACGCTGACTGGATCGTTGGTAGGTATCCGAACTGATGATCAGTCGGTGCAACGCTTTGATCGACCAATCATGCTGTATCAAGTAGGCTGCCAGAAAATCGAGTAGTCGTGGGTGGGAAGGCTTGGTTCCTCGGAGACCAAAATCACTGGTTGAACTCACAATCCCTCGACCAAAGTGATGGTGCCATACTCGATTGGCGATCACCCGCGCGGTCAACGGATTGTTGCGATCTGCAATCCAGTTTGCTAATTGCAGTCTTCCGCTTTGGTCAACAGAATCATCGAGCGTCTGTCCGCCAAGGATTTGTAGGAACCCCCGCTGCACCATTGGCCCCAAAGCCTTGGGGTTTCCTTGTTTTTGGATCGCTGCATCGCCGGAATCTCCCTCACTGACCGCATAGGCCATTTCGAGGGGGGGAAATGTTTCTGCGAGGGCTGCAATCTGGTCTCTCAGTTCCAGTACTTCCTTCCACGCAGTCTCGCGGTTGTAGCCCGGGATGTTGATCGGTTCGGTTTGGAAGGAACGGTAACGCTGAAAGGCTGCTCTCTCCTGCTTTCGAATTTTATCCAATTCCTTGCGGAAAACGCTGAGACTCTCTTTCGCCTTTTGGTCCCCTATTCGATAGACAAAATCCTGCCGGTACGGTTTGTGTTCGGCACCCGCGTGTGGATAGGTCGTGCTTGAAAAAATTCCGTACAAGGCGTAGTAGTCGGCCGTTGGGATCGGATCAAATTTGTGATCATGGCATCTCGCACAACCAACTGAAAGGCCGAGAAAAGTTTTGCCCAGGTTATTGAGAGTGTCTTCGATGGTGATGTGCGGTTGATTCTGCGGACTCACACCAATGCGACGTGAAATTGTCAAGTAACCGGTCGCTATGGTTTGTTCCCAACGCTCGTCTTCGTCGCTTGATTGCAGAAGGTCACCTGCGATCTGTTCTCTGATGAATTGGTCATAGGGTTTGTCTGCATTGAATGCGTCAATCACATAGTTGCGATATTTGTAGGCCTCCGGAATCGGAAAGTCGGCTGCGTCACCAGCTGTGTCGGCATAGCGAACTAGATCAAGCCAGTGTTGAGCCCAGCGTTCGCCGTAATGGGGCGACGACAACAAGCGATTGACCAGTGCTTTGATTGCAAGTTTCGTGTCTTTCGTTGCAGCGGCTACGAAATCGCTGCTCTCTTTCGGTGTGACAGGCAAACCAGTCAGGTCGTACGTGATGCGGCGGATCAACGCCCGTGGTGTGGCAGTTCCAGCAGCATCGAGGCCACGTTCCAAATGGGCAGCTGTGACATACGCATCGATTGGGTTTTTGGCTGCATCCTGAATGGAGTTTGCTTTCACACTTGCATTCTTGATTTCAGCTTGGCTTAACGATTGGAAAGACCAGAAATTGCGTTCTTCTTCGGTGATTCCATGTTTGTCCGGCCCCCCATGTTCTTCAGTACCCCCGTGTTGGTTGGGGCCGATCTTGGAAGAGCGAACTGGTTTTGGCCATGCCGCACCATCCGCGATCCATTTTTGAAAAGCATTGACTTCACCCTGTTTCAGCGGAGCAGAGGGTGGCATTGTGATTTCACCATGTTGCTGTGCTATGACCTGCCACAGTAGGCTTTGCTCGGGCTTACCAGGAATGATTGCGGGGCCGGAGGTCCCGCCAGCAAGCATGTCTTTGAGAGAATCCAGGCGTAAGCCACCTTCTGCTTTTCGCCGATGGCACTCGTAGCACTTGCGTGCCAGTAGTGGGCGCACACGAGATTCGAAAAAGTCTTCCTGCTCCGTTGCAGAGGCTCGCGGATCCGTGCAAGGCAATAGCATGCAGAAAAGCAGCATACCCCACGAGAGCATCAGGTAGGAAAGGCTTGGAACCCGCATGGCACCAAAGTAAACAAGGGACGAAATGTGACCACATCAATGTTAAGCTGTCAGCTCTATTTATCAGAGCATACCCCCAGTTTACCCTGTTGTGAGACGGCTTGCCCGTTGCAACTCATTTGTAGGGGGGCCGCGGCCGGATTGTGCATGACACGTCACACTGAATGAAAAGGAATGAAGGTGCCACAACTGAATCAGGATCCATCGCAATATGATTCGCTCGGTTATTGCGTGTTTCGCGGGGTACTGGATGCTGGCACCGTTGCCTCCGTGCAGCAGGACTTGGGGAAAGTACTGGAGGCAATGCCGGCCAAAATGATGGTTTACAAGGATGGACAACAGGTTGAGGCCGATGGACGCCCGGAATTTTTGGTTGAACCTCACGCACATGAGGGGGGCGACGCTTGGTTGGAACTGTGTTGTCACCCTCGCGTACTCGACGCGGTGGAGTCAATTCTGGGGCCGGATTTGATCTTGATCATGTCGCATTTGATCGTGAAGCGACCAACTGATGGTTTGCCTGTTGCCTGGCATCAGGACAATACTTACTGGCATTCGGTGCAGGGAACTGATGTGTGTACCGTTTGGCTGGCGATTGATGATGCGGATACCGACAACGGTTGCATGAATGTGATTCCCTGCACTCAGGCTAATCATCCCAACATGAAAAAGATATCGACGGGTGGAGAAGACCTGCTTGGCACAACAGTGGCAGTCAGTCAGCTTCAAGCAGGGCAAGCGGTTCCGATCGAACTCAAAGCAGGCGATTTATCAATTCATGATTCTTTCATCATTCACGGGTCTGAAGCCAATCAGTCAGATCGGCGACGAGCAGGCTACACAATGCGGTATGCCAATGCCGCCACGGTGGCTGTCGATAGCGATGAGCACTGGGTTGAAGTCTTTCGTGTTCGCGGAAATCCCCGCGCCGCTGAAGGCTACACAGATCTGAGGCCGGGGAAGCGGTCACGCTCACTGTGAGATTGACACGTTCTTTTTGGAAGCTTCGTGATTAGGTGAGCGAAACGCTGCGAGCGGACAAAGCGAGCCAAACTGGGCCGCTGCGGAAAGTTTGGGCGGTTAGAAACTTGGGGGCAGAAG
>CAXGRW010000046.1:0-15864 GCA_964012125.1 uncultured Rhodopirellula sp. | reverse complement strand
CTCATTGGAGTATTGGCTCATTGGAGTATTGGCTCATTGGAGTATTGGCTCATTGGAGTATTGGCTCATTGGAGTATTGGCTCATTGAACTACTGGATCGCAGATCTACTGGCTCGCTGTAGTACTGGCGAAACAGGCCACTGACGGGCTAAGCAGGTAGCCGAAGCTGGCAGACCGGGCAGGCAGGCACCTGCCCGGACCAGTACTATCGACCCCCAGAGGTTCCGTCTTAACTGCGGTCGAGATAGCGATTGAACACGTTCAACAACATTTCCTGTCGCCCACTCTGATTCGCTGCTGCCTCACCTTTCTCGAGCATGATTGCCTCAAGTTCAGCCAGAGACGATTCGCCAGCTTCAATTTTCTTCCCGAGTTCCCCGTCCCAACTTGAATAGCGAGCAGTTAGCGGACCACTCAAAGCGTTATCAGCCTCAATCGCTGCGGCTACCCGCAACCCTTTGGCGAACGCGTCCATGCTTCCGATATGAGCGTGAAAAAGATCAACGGGCTCAAAACTCTCGCGTCGCACCTTTGCGTCAAAGTTTACACCGCCGGGCGACAAGCCATACTTCAATAGCACCAACATGATTTGCGTGGTGAGGTAATAGTCGGTCGCGAATTGGTCCGTGTCCCAACCGAGCAGCAAGTCACCGGTATTAGCATCGATGCTACCCAATGCTCCCTGCATGCCGGCATACTCCAACTCGTGCATCATTTCATGCCCCGCGAGCGTCGCATGATTGGTTTCGATATTCAGCTTGAAGTGATCGGTCAAATCATAAGCACGCAGAAAGTTCAAACAAGCTGCGGCGTCAGAATCATACTGATGCTTTGTAGGCTCTTTGGGCTTCGGCTCAATCAGAAACTGACCGGTAAATCCAATCTCTTTCGCGTAGTCAACCGCCATGTGGAAGAACTGTCCGAGATGATCAAGCTCGCGTTTCATGTCTGTGTTGTACAAGCACTGATATCCTTCCCGGCCACCCCAGAACACATAATTCTCACCTCCCAGATCGTTGGTGACCTCCATCGCTTTTTTGACTTGAGCAGCAGCGTAGGCGTAGACCTCAACGTTGCAGGTCGTCGCCGCCCCGTGCATGAACCGTGGGTTGCTGAACATATTGGCTGTGCCCCACAGCAACTTGACTCCTGTACGTTGCTGCTCCTCTTTCAGGACAGCAGCAACTGCATCAAAGTTCTCATTGCTTTCGGCCAGCGAAGCCCCTTCAGGAGCGACATCCCGATCGTGAAATGCGTAGTAGGGCGCATCCAATTTTTCGAAGAACTCAAAGGCAGCCCGAGCGCGATTGCAGGCGTTCTCAACAGACTCGGTGCCATCATCCCAAGGCCGCACCATCGTTGGACTACCGAAGGGATCAGCCCCGGTGCCCCTAAACGTGTGCCAGTAGACTACCGTAAAACGCAGATGGTCTTTCATGGTTTTACCGGCGACCACCTCATCGGGGTTGTACCAACGGAAAGCGAGCGGATTATCGCTATCGGGGCCTTCGTAACAGATCTTGGAAATTTCGGGAAACGCAGTCATGAGTGTTGCCTGCCACCATCGAGGAGTCGGAATTCGGAGGATTTGCGCACGATTGCGACACTGTGCCAAAACCATGCAAAATCGATTAATATGCAATTCTTGCGGATTCCCTGCCTAAATCCATGAGAGAATGCGCAATCCACCGTAGAAATTTAACAAAACCTGTCCACCCATGTCGCGCCGCTCTGTCGCCTTACTGATCGAAACCTCCAATGGCCACGGTCGCGGACTACTCGATGGCGTGGTTGCTTACGTGAAGGAATTAGCCGATTGGTCCGTCTTCCTGACAGAGCAGGAACGCGGTGCTGTTCCCCCCAACTGGCTCAAAAACTGGCGTGGTGATGGAATCATCGCGCGTATCGAAACCGATGACATCGCCGACCAACTTCGAGGCCTGCATGTGCCGATTGTCGACTTGAGCGCCACACGCCACGTGAAGGGAATCCCATGGACCAGCACAGACGACAGTGCAATCGCTGCCTTGGGAGTCCAACATTTCCTGGACCGAGGCTTTCATAATCTCGCTTACTGCGGCGACCCGGGCTTTGCCTGGTCGAACCTGCGGCGGGACCGCTATCGCGAATTAACGCTGGCTGCCGAGCGTAAATTCTTCGAATACCAATCGACTCACCGGTACGACCCGCTATTTGATTGGGAACAGGAAAAGACACGGCTTGGCCACTGGCTCACGACGCTGCCCCGTCCTGTGGCCATCATGGCCTGTTATGACTTTCAAGCACAACAGGTTCTTGACGCCTGCCGTCAGTCAAGAATCGCGGTGCCTGAGTCTGTCGCTGTGCTGGGAGTCGATGATGATCGCTTGATCTGCGAACTGGCCGAGCCATCACTCAGCAGCATCATCCAAGACACACACGCCACCGGCTACGAAGCTGCCCGCCTGCTGGACGAGATGATGGATGAACAAATCAAAGCATCATGTTCCCAGCATCCCTCCAACAACCATCCCTCTTCACCTAGCAGCAACCACCCGAGAGGCAAAACACTCTCAAAAAAAAACACCACAACCGACCCGCCTTTGCTTACCAAGCCATTGGGAATCATGGTTCGTGAATCTACCGATACGCTGGCAATCGACGACCACCAAATATCTGAGGCGTTACAGTACATTCGTCGTCATGCCCACGCAAACATCCGTGTTGCCGATGTTCTGAAAACACTTTCTCTGTCACGCCGATCTCTTGAACATCGATTCAAAAAGCTGGTCGGTCGGACACCTCACGAAGAAATCCAAAGAGTACGTCTCAACAGTGTCAAGCGTCTGCTATCCGAGACAGAGCTTTCGATTGCCGCAATCGCGGAACGCTCTGGGTATGAACACGGCGAATATATGACAGCTGTTTTCCGAAGGGTCACTGGCCTAACACCCACCGAATATCGGCGTGAGCGGCAGGAACCTTCGGAATTTTGAATTTCCACAACCAACGCAGCCTTAGCACAAGCCCATCACCCAGCGGCATCGCCGGCGTTTCCTTATCTTCAGAGTCCCCGTCACGTTTTTTGTTATCCGATAGACGAGCAACACTCGGCAGACCACACTGACCTAATGGCAAAACGCAAACCAAAAATACGCATGCGAACTTATGGCATTTACACGCAATGGGAATCAGACTCGCGAACGTTGCCGAAAATCTCTGAGGTGACCACCAAGGTCAACGCGTTTGTCGACGTCGAATTTGGCTTTATTGTCAACGTCACGGGAGGCAAGAACCAAGAATTGTATTACTGCATTGATCACCCGGGGATCCTCGACGATCAAGGCACAAGACGCCCCCCGTTTGATGGCGTTGTTTACATTAAAAAAAATGACTGGGACTTCTACCTCGGAGACACCATCTGGAAACCGATTCACGACAAACTCGGGAACTGGCATATGTGGCTTGAACTGGATGGCAAAGTGGTGGCAGAAAAAACATTTGAACTCCTCGCCATCGAAGATTGAAACGAAGTGCAAAGCCCAACCCGGCCCCCCCCTTTCCTAAAGATCCTGCTTCCCTGAAGATCCTGTTCCTCTTTGAAACAGAACGTTCCGAGTGCAACCGACGGCAATACCCCGAGCGTCAAAGACACAGATTCAGAAAGCCACATCCTGAGTGAGTCGCTGCCTGCAAAATCACAACTCACTCCAGCGTTTCAGAACACGCTCAATGGCATCACGACGTTCGAGACTGACCTCACTGACCTGCTTGAACTGCTGCCAATAAATCTGCTCCTCATGCAATGACTCAACAAACGCTGGCTCTCGACGCTTCAACAGCCAAGGCCCAAAAAGCAAATCTGCCTGATGGTCGACCTGTGGGAAAGCAGGATCGGCTACTTGCCCCGCTTTTCGATAAGTCAAAATCACATACGGCCAGTGACCAAACGCAACCTGTTCATCCACAAGATGAAATCCGCTCGCGAATCCCCAACGCCGGATCAAGTCTGGGCGTCGATTGGGCTGCAGGACAACGAAGTCTGGAATTCGCTCAGGGCTACGCTCCAAAATGGAGACAATGCTCTCTGCCCCCATCCCACAAATGCTCAGGCTATCCGCTTCGCCTGCCAACAATCCGTCCAGCCCATCGGCAAAACGGGCTTCAGCATTGAGCTCTAGCAAAGCGTGCTGGGAATGCAACAGCGGCTGCTGTTTGTTTTCGATAGCAATGCCCTTCTTCACGCGTCCGCTACGCAACAACGCAACGAGTAGGTTGGCATGATCAGAACCAATATCCGCATGCGTCGTGACACGGATTTGTTGGGCAACCGTTTTCAATCGTTCATCAAGATGCGGCAAAGATTATTACTTTCGAGTTAACGTGAGACGGCAGCAGTCTGCCTGCGTGACACCGCAAAAAACAAATGTGTATTCCATTGGAACCAACAATTCAAATGTGAAGTACGCAGTTCGTAACCAGCTCTCGGCAATCAGATGTTTCGGCCATGAAGTTCGAGGAACTTTAAATTCCGCCATCATGAAGCCAAGACAAAGACGGAAAATATTACACACATGTGCGGCCCGCAACTCCCTGTCATGTTCCCTGCGCAGTGCGGCAAAATGGTCCAACTGACCATTTTCGCTGTTATATCTGCGACGCGGACCACGAAGACAAGTTAGGGTTGATAAGCAGAAGAGTGACTCACAACCGAAGCATCAATGTTTATTGGATATGCAAACATGAGTCGACGCCATCCTGCACTGTCAAAAAAGCCCGGAACGAGCATGGACAGAGCTCACTGGTTACCGGCAATTTTCGCGTACGTCGCTGCAGTCTTGATTGCATTTCCGACGACTTCCAACGCATTCGCTCAGAATCAAAATTTTGAACGTGCTCCGATCAACTACCACGAGGCGAAAGTATTCGACCCTGTCTCGAAACTTGCCGCCAAAGTTGAGGCGGGCGAGATCAAGCTGCAATACGAAGAAGACTTTGGCTATTTGCGATCGGTACTGAAAGCTCTTGATGTTCCCGTCAGCTCACAGACTCTTGTGTTCTCCAAGACCAGCCTACAACTGCACCGAATCTCGCCGCGTAATCCTCGCTCGCTTTATTTCAACGACGACGTTTACATTGGTTTTTGCCAAAACGGTGATGTGCTGGAATTGGCAGCGACGGGCCCAAAGCAGGGGGCAACCTTTTACACGCTGTCGCAGCAAAAACAGGAACAGCCCTCATTCATACGGGATCGTGGCAATTGCCTGACATGCCACGCAAACGGACGCACGCAAAATGTGCCTGGATACCTGATGCGAAGTGTCTTTCCTAACCGTGGTGGTCAACCGAGGTATGGGCGTGGCACCTTACTCACCGACTCGACAAGTGATTTCGAAGAACGCTGGGGAGGCTGGTACGTCACGGGAACGCACGGCGACATGCGTCACATGGGCAACAGCACCTGCGACGATGACATCACTCCTTTTGATCGGGAAAAGGGAGCTAACTGCAACACGTTAAACCAGTTCATTCGAACAGAAAAATTCCTGAGCCCACACAGCGACATCGTAGCACTGATGGTTTTGCAACATCAAAGCCAAATGCACAACGCCATCGCTTCTGCGAACTACGAGACACGGCAGGCTGTCTACCAAGCAGAACAAATGAACGAATTACTTGAGCGTGCTTCTGGTCACCTCAGCGAAACCGCTGAACGCCGCATCAACTCTGCCGCCGAACGCGTACTGAAGCATCTATTGATGTGTGACGAATTCACACTGACTGATCCGGTAGCGGGATCATCTCAATTCGCCAAGGAATTTGAAGCAGTCGGTCAAAAAGATTCCCGAGGACGATCTCTACGTGACTTTGACTTACAAACCCGTGTCTTCCGCTATCCGTGCAGTTACCTGATTCACTCGGATGCATTTGATGGACTGCCAGATCTCGTCAGAACTAAGATTCTCGAGAAATTGGTGAATGTCCTGACTCGCAAGTATGCCGGCGAAGAGTACCAACACCTTTCGCCAAGCATGCGTCAAAACATTCTGGAAATCCTGCGCGATACCAAACCAGAATTTCGTAAAATTGAGAAGTCGAGCACGACTGACTGAACCGATTGCATCGCAAACACGACCACTCAGTCAGTCAGTACCTGCGAGATCCAGTTTGGAACTCAACGCAACGTCCCGAGAAAAAGGCTAAACTGGTCGCTGCCTCTTGCGGGAACTGATCCGTGCAAAAAGCCGCACACACAACCGGGCACTAGACTGGGCAAATCCCGAATCCGGGCAACCCCAGTTGAGCCAAGTTCCTTTGCAGGTCTGATTCATTTTCTCACGTCAATTCCTGTGCGCTGGTTTTCTCTGATGCCCCGATCGTTTTTCTTTACCTGCTGCATGTTGCTAAGCACGGTACAGCTTACCCTCTCGCAAACTGCCAAGCTCTCAAATTCTGCTGCCGCGTTTGCCAGTACTGCTGCCGCTGAGAGTACAGACAGCACACCGTCCAAACCCAACATTCTGCTCATCATGGCAGACGACTTGGGATTTTCAGACCTCGGATGCTACGGCAGTGAGATTGCAACGCCGAATCTTGATGCACTATCCCAAGAAGGCATTCGCTTCAGCCAGTTCTACAACACGGCACGATGCTGGCCGACCCGCGCGTCATTGCTGACCGGCTACTACGCACAACAGGTTCGTCGCGACGCATTGCCGGGAGTTCCTTCTGGCGGGGGTAATCGCGGGAAACGCCAAGCTTGGGCGGTCTTGTTGCCCAAGATGCTGAAATCCGCCGGATACCGGTCGTATCACACAGGCAAATGGCACATCGACGGCATGCCTATCGAGAACGGTTTTGACCGTTCTTACTTACTCAAGGATCAAGGCAGATTTTTCAATCCCGTGCGTCATTGGAAAGATGATGTGCAGCTACCGCCGGTGAAGAAAGGAACGGACTATTACGCCACCACGGCTTTAGCCGATCACTCCATCGAAGTACTGCAGGAACATGCAGCAGATCATGCGAAGCAACCATTCTTTCATTACCTAGCGTTTGCAGCCCCTCACTTTCCGTTACATGCATTGCCACAGGACATCGCTGCCTATCGGGACACCTACACCGAGGGATGGGAAAGCATCCGGGCACAACGTTGGAAGCGTATGCAACAACGGGGCATCCTCAGTAACCGTACGGCTCCTGCCCCCTCTCGAGTCGAACGTGATCTGGGGCCGCCCTATCATTTTCCTGATGCGTTCAAGACGCTCGGCAAGTATGAAATCAATCGCCCAACGCCTTGGAAAAAACTGAGTACGGAGCAACAGTCGTTTCAGGCAACGAAAATGTCAATTCACGCAGCCATGATCCATCGGATGGACATTGAAATTGGTAGAGTGTTTAAACAGATCCGAAAAATGGGTGAATGGGAAAATACCGTCGTCATTTTCTTATCCGACAACGGTGCCAGCGCCGAGATCATGGTCCGTGACGATGGACATGATCCCGATCTTCCCGCTGGTTCTGCCGGAACTTATCTTTGTCTGGGGCCCGGGTGGTCCACCACCTGCAACACACCGTTCCGCAGACACAAGACATGGACTCACGAGGGAGGAACATCGACTCCATTGATCGTATCGTGGCCCAATGGAATCGACGCGAGGGGTGAGGTGCGTCACGACGTTGGACACGTGATTGATATCGTCCCAACATTGCTGGAAATCAGCGGCGGATCACCCCCCGAGTCCGCGCCCAAACCGCCGGGAAAAAGCCTGGTTGCAAATTTAAAGAACGAAACGCCGGTGACTCATGATTCGTTGTGGTGGTTTCACGATGGTCACAAGGCAATTCGCGTCGACAATTGGAAAGCAGTTGCTCCGATTGGTGAACCGTGGGAACTCTACAACCTGGCTGATGATCGTGGCGAGTCGACCGACTTGGCTATCTCTCATGCACGCAAATTGGAATCGCTAATCAGCCAGTGGCAACAGCAACTTGATTCCTTCGTTGAGCTAGCCACCACAGACCTTCCTCAGGAACGGCCCCGCAAAGAGGATCTTAAGCAGAACAAAGCTGCCATCAAGCCTGCTCAAAAGGAAGCGATGCCCAAACGAAGGCAAGTTTTACTGGGCGCTGAAACGCTTCGATTGAGGGATCGACACGCCTTCATCATGGCCCCCCCAACAAAAGCACCAGATGAGAAGGATCAACCGTGGATTTTCTATGCTCCGACACTGCCGGCGTATCCCGACCAAGCAGAGAGTTGGATGCATCAACAGTTCCTGGACGCTGGAATTGCCGTCGCAGGAATCGACGTTGGCGAAGCGTACGGCAGCCCCAAAGCATTTCCATTTTTTGAAGCTTTGTACGACGAAATGGTCAAGCGAGGTTATTCGAAAAAACCAGCAATGCTCGGCCGCAGTCGTGGTGGGCTTTGGGTCAGCAGCTGGGCCGTCGCGCACCCGGATCGGGTCGCAGCAATCGGCGGCATCTATCCGGTTTACGACTACACCACCTATCCGGGAATCAAACGTGCAGCACCTGCTTACGGGATTTCAGCAGAAAAACTGCAAGCACAACAAGCAACCTTGAATCCAATCAAGCAGGCTGACAAACTTGCCAAAGCACGTGTACCGGTCCTGATCATCCACGGCAAAGACGATCGAGTCGTTCCGTTGACTGAGAATTCAGCCGCACTTGAGGAAACCTACCAAACCAACGGTGTTGGTGACTTGATTAAAGTGATCAAGATTGATGGCCAAGGACACAACTTCTGGCCTGGTTTTTTCCAGTGCCAGGAACTCGTGGATTTTCTGATTGAAAAAGCAAAGTGAACCCTCACCCCTGACTGGTGACAGATGAGTCTTGCCTGGATTAAAAAAACAAGGCTACAAGAACCGCTAAGAGGCACATTCCTGAGCCTGGGTTCGCCTTTACTTGCCCGCATGGCAGCGCAACTCGGATTTGACTGGGTGCTGATTGACCTCGAACATGGTGCGTGCACGGAACCAGACCTGCAAGCGATGCTGCTAGCGGTTGAAGGAACGACATGTGCCCCCTTGGTCCGAGTGGTCTCAAATGATCAGGACAGCATCAAGAGAGCTTTGGATCTGGGAGCAACTGGTGTCATGATTCCGTATGTCAGCACAGCTGAAGAGGCAAACAGAGCAGTCGCTTTTACCCGATACCCTCCACACGGTTGCCGAGGAGTTGCCGGTTCAACGATCGCAACGGAATTTGGCCTCTCGACAGACGATTACCACGCCAACATTCACGAACGCACGATGGTGATCGTGCAGATCGAAACGGCGGAGGGTGTCAACAACATTGAAGAGATTGTCGCGGTCGATGGTGTCGATGTCGTGTTTGTGGGGCCGTTGGACCTGAGCTACAACCTCGGGTGCCCCAAAAACTTCGAGCATCCAGACTTTATCGCTGCACTTCAAAAGGTCCTGAATGCCTGCCAGTCCGCGGGAACAGCGGTTGGGATCCTCAGCAACGAAGACAATGCCAAGCAGCGATTGGAGCAAGGCTTCACCTTTCTGGCTGTAGGCTCGGACGCCGGGGCAGCAAAAGATGGCCTGCAACGTTTGCGTGATGCCTGAACAGGCTGCGTGTCGCTGCAGCAGCTCGCAAAACCAACCTGAATCTCCCCGGGAGATTCTCTGCACATCACGTTGATACCAGACATTTCAAGCTAACCGCTGGGTTGCAGGTCAGAAATTACAGATTACGGCGTGATAATTTCGAGATCCGCCATATAGATCGCAGTGATGGGTTTTCCATCTGCATCTTTTTCGTGAGATGAATACCAGGAGATGGCAGCCTGAGTGGGAGAAAGAGGCAGTAGCGCAGGGTAGGAATTATCACCACCACTTGGCAACTCAGCGAATTCATGGAGGTCGTCTCCAACTAGCCAACACATGGATGTTTTGGAGCCTCGATCCGTGCTTCGCCGACCGCCCACCACCCAGCGATTACCCCAACGTACTAACATCGGTCCACCAATGTAACGATCCAATTCGCTACGTTTCCATTCGGAGTAGGGTGGCTTTGATCTTAAGATTTGTGCGTTATCGCTACCCCTTCGTCCGATCGCAAGCACACTGCCACCATCTTGAAACTGGAACACCGTTTCATCCCCACGCTGCTCTTGAAATAGCGAGGCTGTTTTCCAAACAAGTCCATCGTCGCTAACCAACATGGCGGACTCGACCTCCGGCCCCTCTCCACGTGGTCGCACATCAAATTGGTGTTTGCGCCGACCGCACAGGTAAGCTTTGCCACCGTACGCAGCTGCCTTCCAGATGTAATGTCCAAATGTGCCTTCTAACATGACAGGGCCATGCCACTTCTTACCGTTGTCTGACCAAACGGCGTAGCCTAAGTGCTTATTCAGGTCATACTCGCTGCGTGGCAACGTTGTTTCTCCGCTGTACCAAGTCCCTGTGTAAACAAAGAGTCTCCCCTTGAATTCGAGGAAGTGTGGATCTCTCGTGTCACGCATGGGAACGGAAAACTGATGGACCTGTTCCCACTTTTTCAGATCCTGACTCGCAAGCACGATGATCGATGCAGTGGGGTGAACCATGTGACCATCAGGACAACTTCGGAAGGTCAAAAAATAGCGATCTTGAAAACGAGTCAAGTCAGTAAAAGCATTGTGTTCTCCATTGTGGAACACCCGACGCACATTGGTCACGCGAACTTCTGGCAACGACACCTCAACCTGCTCCGGTGTTTGAGCCATGCTCTGAGTGGCACACAAACCAGACCAGAAAGTCAGAATCAACAACTTTGCCAGTGCATACACAGAGAGACGATTAGGGTGAACATGAGCCATCGTTTGATTCCTGCGGATGGTAAGACGGGGAGGGCTTGGGACGGAGAGCATAGCTGATCGGAAAACCGCGTGACTTAACAAGCAGAAAGCTGATCGAAAAGCGGGGCAAAGGTTATGAATCCCAAACAGCACCGCTAGCAAGCAGAATAGCGAATCCTGACGACCAGATGGAACGAGAGTGCGACGTCCCTCATCAATTTGCCAAGCAACGCATCAATTTGCTCACCTACGTTACAATACAGGCCACGTTACAATACCGCCGCAAATCACTCATGCTGGGGCGTCCCCGATGGTCAAGAGTGCCGATGCTCAAGAGTGCCGATGCTCAAGAGTGCCGATGCAAGAAACGACAGCCAATCAGCAGCGTGTTAGCTAAAAATCACTCACAAGCCTTACGCCCCGCAGTGAAGACTCCAGTAAAGAACCCGAGGATGATGTCAAAAATCCAATTTTCTATTCCGTCGTGCCTCGCCCTCATGTCGCTATCAGCATGCATGAGCATCACGTCGGCTCAACAGGTCACGCCCAAACCGCAGCGTTACGAACTCAGCGCAAGGGCAAGTGAAATCGACCCTCGCGTCAAGTCGCATCCGGAAATCAATTTCCTTCTCGAAACGGCCAGCGGCAGACCTACCGATATCCAGAACGCGATTGTTGACACGTCGGTGCCTCAGCGAGGAAAGCTTGTAATTTGGCTTATGAGTCACAATCGCGGGCTGTTTGATCGCTTGGCTGATTACGGCCTGCATGCGATTCAGGTGCAATATGCCAGATCCTGGTTTTCGATCTGCTGCAAGGAGAAACCTGTTGGTCCCCACTGTCGCGGCAATATTCGCTTGGAGGCGGCGACTGGCCAGGACTTCAGCGATGAGGTCAGCATTCCCAAGCCTGATGGGATGATGGAACGTGCATTTCAGTTTGTGAAGTGGCTTCAACGCAGCAATCCTGAGGGCAACTGGGGTCAATTCTTGAATGCCGACCAAACTGGCCTGAACTGGGAAAAAGTCATCGTGTCCGGCAGTTCCCATGGATCAACCACTGCTGCCCGCTTTGCCAAGTATGTCAAAGTCAGTCGAGTTGTGGCGTTGTGTGGTCCACGTGATCAATATCAGGCTTGGCAGGCCCTGCCGTCAGCAACGCCTGCGAATCGCTACTTTGGATTTTCACATGTTCTTGATGGTGGCTGGAAAGCAGATCACTATTGCCGTAGCTGGGAACTCTTGGGAATGAATCAGTTTGGCCCGATCGTGAATGTTGACCAAGCCAAACCGCCCTATCAGAACACACGCCGTTTGATCACTGACTTTGATGTCGATGGAAACGAAAAAATTGCGCACAGCAGCGTGCAACCAGGTAGCCGTGCCTTCAAAAACAAAGACGGCAAATACATGCACGAAGCAGTGTGGCGTTATCTCTACACGCATCCCGCGGACGTTGTGGGACCACCTGTTCCTGCGGACGATGACTGCGAAAAAAACCAACAGCAATAGGTTTCAACGATGGTGATCTATGGAACCGCTCTGCTGGCATTCTGCATGTTGGTTGGTCTGGTCATCGGGCAAGTCCTTGGCACGATGCTAGGAGTTGGCAAGAACGTAGGTGGTGTTGGAATTGCCATGCTGCTTTTGATTGTGCTGTCCGACTGGCTGCGCCGTCGCAACCGCTTGCCGCTACCCACTCAACAAGGCGTCCTGTTCTGGAGTTCGATTTACATCCCCATTGTGGTCGCCATGGCTGCCAGCCAAAACGTGGTCAAAGCTGCGACCGGTGGTTGGCTGGCGTTAATTGCGGGTGCTACCACAGTGGTAGCCTGCCTGGCATTGGTCCCGGTACTTAGCAAAATCGGTGGCAACGCTACTGACCAAACTGAGTTACCGCCGGGAGACCAACGATGAACTACCTGCCGGACTGGGAATCCATGCTACTGGGCAAGCATTCGCTGATCGTTCTGCTGGAAAAAAACTCGCTGATCACTGCCTTGTTCATGGTAGGTGCAATTCTTTGGACTTCCAGCTTCCTGTCCCGAACACTCACGCATGGAAGAATCCACGCCTCCGCGATCGCGATTTTCTTTGGTCTGGCCTTGGCCTATCTGGGTGGAATAAGCACAGGTGGTGATAAAGGACTTGCGGATGTTCCATTGCTCGCGGGGGTCGGACTTCTTGGTGGCAGCATGTTCCGCGACCTCGCAATTGTGGCCACTGCATTCGGAGTTCGCTTGCAGGAATTCATCGCCACCGGCCTCAGCGGAATCATTGCACTCACACTAGGAATCTTCGTCTCGTTTCTGATCGGGGGACTGGTGGCGTATGCATTTGGCTATCGCGACGCCGAGAGCATCACCACCATCGGAGCAGGCGCGGCGACCTACATTGTGGGCCCCGTTACCGGAACAGCCTTGAACGCAAGCAGCGAAGTCATCGCTTTGAGTGTCGCGGCTGGTTTGGTCAAATCGATTCTGGTCATGATCCTGACTCCCTTTGTTGCGTCGCGAATCGGCTTGGACAATCCGCGCTCGGCATTGATTTTCGGAGGCCTGATGGGAACTACCAGTGGCGTCGCGGCCGGCTTGGCCGCAACCGATGAAAAGCTTGTTCCCTACGGTGCCATGACAGCTACCTTTTACACGGGACTGGGATGTTTGCTCGGGCCTTCCTTGATCTTCATGATCGTTAAATCGCTCACCTGACACCTTCCGAATTGTTGCCTCAGCGTTCGATCACTTCGATACAAAAAACAGAAAACGCAAGTATCAATGAAACTGATTTCACTCGCCGAATCTCACGGCGATTCTGTTGCGATTTGCCAAGAACAGACAGAGTACACCTACCAACAATTGCTGCACCGCTCGGCAGTCGTTGCATCATCCATTTTAGGTAGTGCCGACGATCTGCAGGAGTCACGAGTTGCCTATTTGATTCCTGCCGGATTCGACTACGTCTCAGTCCAGTGGGGAATTTGGCGAGCAGGCGGTGTTGCGGTGCCGCTCAGTCTTTCTGCAACGGAACCCGAACTTGAATATACGATCACTGATTCAGACGCACAGCGAATAATAACCAATGCAGAGTTCAGTGCAAAACTGGCACCTCTCTGTCAACGACTGGGACTATCACTCACGGTGGTCAATGAAATCCCGAACAGTGAGCCTAAAACATTGCCAACGATTCAACCCGATCGTCGAGCGATGATTCTTTACACAAGCGGAACAACCAACAAACCTAAAGGTGTGGTGTCAACGCACGCGAATGTTCAATCGCAAATTGAAGCCCTGGTAACTGCGTGGAAGTGGCGAGACAGTGACGTGATTCCGCTTTTCCTGCCGCTTCATCACATTCACGGAATTATCAATGTGCTGTCATGCGGTCTGTGGTCAGGTGCCACGGTTGACACATTCCGCCACTTTGATGCGGACGTGATTCTCGAACAAGTGGCAAAGAACCGGTACAGCGTTTTCATGGCGGTGCCAACCATTTACGTCAAGTTGATCCAGTTGCTGCAAGGCATGCCTGAGGATCAACGCCATGGCATCGTGCAAGGCTTTGCTGAAATGCGTCTGATGGTATCAGGTTCTGCTGCGCTTCCGGCAAGTGTGCACGAGGAATGGACCAGCCTGACCGGACAAGCCCTGCTGGAACGTTACGGCATGACGGAAATCGGCATGGCCCTGTCCAATCCGTACACAGGCGAACGCAGACCGGGCGCAGTTGGACAACCGCTTCCCAATGTGAATATCCAACTTAAAAGCGAAACCGGAGAACTCATCCTGACCGATGGCACGTCGGGTGAGATACAAGTCCAAGGTCCCTGCGTGTTTCTTGAATACTGGAACAAACCAGATGCAACCGCAGACTCTTTCGATGATGGATGGTTTCGCACAGGCGACATCGCAGTTATCGAATCAGGTTACTTTCGCATCATGGGTCGTCAGTCTGTCGATATCATCAAGAGTGGAGGGTACAAGCTATCAGCCTTGGAGATCGAGTCAGTATTATTGGACCACGACGTCATTGAGCAATGCGCCGTCGTGGGTATTGCAGATGACACTTGGGGTGAGTCAGTAGCAGTCGCCTGTGTTCTGAAATCAGACTCAGAACTGAATCTGGAAAAACTCAAGACATGGTGCCGGGACTGCATGTCTCCCTACAAGATCCCCAAGCAACTGAAAATCGTGGAAGAACTGCCACGCAATGCCATGGGCAAGATCCAGAAACCGGCAGTCGCCCGCATGTTTGCAAATGATCAAGGCTGACCGAAGACGGTCGGCACTGGGAATCAGGCAATCTTGAGCACGTACTTACCAAACTGTGGTGATGAACGCATCTGATCAATCGCCTGATTGGTATCTTCGAGCGAATAGACCGCGTCGATTACTGGCTTGATCTGATATTTCTCAACCAAGTCCACCATGCTGCTAAAGTCGTCAGGCGACCCCATGGTTGATCCTTGCAGACGCAACTGCTTCCAAAACAGCTTGAACATGTCAATCGATTCCGGAGCGCCGGCTGTCGACCCGTAATTGATGATACGACCACCCGGTGCAGCAAGCCCCATCAAACCACCGTAGCCAGAACCACCAGCACTATCGATGATCAAATCGGGTGCCCCCACCTTTGCGGCAAAACGTTTCTCCCATCCCTCCTCACGATAATCAAACCCACCTTTGGCTCCCAAACTGACTGCCCGGTCAATCTTTACTGTCGACGAGGAAGTCACCCAAACTTCTGCTCCAATCGCGGTTGCGAACTGGAGTGCAAACGCAGCCACTCCTCCCCCAATACCAGTGATCAGAATCCTGTCATCTGGCTTTGCGTTGCCTTGTGTGAACAACGCTCGATAAGCTGTTGTGCCGGCCAAGGGAATGGCGGCTGATTCTTCCCATGTCAAACACTCTGGCTTGCGATGCAGTTGTTCCACAGGCACAACAACTTCGGATGCAAAGGTACCGTCCTCAGGCAAGCCAAGGATGTGAAACTGCTCGCTCTGCACTGCCGGATCACTTCCCCAACCAATACCCGGATTCAAAATCACTTCCTGTCCTTCCCAGC
>CAXGRW010000045.1:0-15889 GCA_964012125.1 uncultured Rhodopirellula sp. | reverse complement strand
CGGTCAAATTGCTTCCGGCGGTTGAGACGGTTGAAGCCTGAGAAGCTGGTAACTAAACGATCCTGAGTCCAGATAGCGTGGTGCTGCTGGACGCGGTGGGGGGCGAGTGAAACACGATCGCTCGTTTCCAATACAGTGATGCGACCATTTTCAGCGAGTGATGGAACCGACTCGTTTTCGCTTGCAGCACTCATGCAGGGTTTGAATTCCTGCCAGTTCCTTCGTGCGGGGGGTGCATTCTGAATTTCGAACAGAGTGGGGCCGCTCCTTGTGTGTTAGCGGTTTTGTGTGTGTTTCTTGGATGTGTGTTAATATTCGCAGGCTGGGTGGACCTTGCCGCAAGGGCGTGGGGAAATGAACTCAGGCAGAAAATCAAGCTGCAACAAGCTTGTGGAAGCAACCCGAACTGTGAGGTGGCACAAGAGATGATTTTGAAACAGATTGTGATGGTTGCTGTGGTCAGCGTTGGAAGTCTTTTCACAATGCATGCAGATGCGGACGAGGCACTGATCGTGCAAGAAGGGAAGGCTCAAGCGGAGATCGTGATAAGCGAAATGGCGGCACGGTCGACGCGTTTGGCCGCCGCTGAGTTGCAGACGTATGTTCAGAAGATTTCTGGTGCTCTGCTGCCGATCAGGATGGTACCTTCGGCTGCTGTGCCGGTACAGATCTATGTGGGTGAAAGCCGACATGTGAAAGAGCTAGGTGTCACTGCGGAGGGACTTGAGCATGGGGCTTATCGTGTGGTGTCTGGTGAGAACTGGCTGGCGTTGGTTGGTGACGACACTGATTTTACACCCATCGAACCATGGGCAAAAAATAATTCTGGGCGTGCTGAAAAGTTGCAGTCCGAGTGGGAAAAGGCCAGTGGGCTATCACTGGGGGTTCCCAATGGTGGTCTATACAAATTTCGGCAGCGAATGCCCGCGGAATTGGCCAAGGAAGAGCGAGAGTACCTATGGCAGTATGACGAACGCGGTTCGCTGAATGCCGTATGTGGTTTTCTGCGAAGTCTCGGCGTTCGTTGGTACCTGCCGGGTGAACTTGGTGAGGTGGTCCCACACATCTTGACCATACCGCTGCCAATCGTAGATCAGACAGTACGACCGGACTTTGAAGTCAGGCAATTCAATGTGCGATTCGCAACGGTGGACGAGGAACTCATGCGCTGGTCAATGCGACTGGGGATTCGACATCCGTATGGGCAGATGATCGCACATGGTCTGGATACCATGACACATCCTGACATCCTCAAGCAACAGCACCCCGAGTGGTTTGCTCTTTATGGTGGGAAGCGGGATACCCAGGTCGGAAAACGTCTGAATCACCTCTGCTATTCCAATCCGGAACTGTTTGACGCAACGGTTAAGTGGGCGCGAGCCCAGTTTGACGTCTATGACTACCAGTCCGTGTCTATCATGCCGCCAGATGCGTACATTGCGATTTGTCAGTGCAAACTTTGTGCGGGCAAGCAGATGGATGACATGGGGGCTCGCGGTAAACTTTCGAATCACGTTTGGGACTTTGTAAATCGCGTCGCAAGGGAAGTGGGGAAGACACACCCCAGTAAGAAAATCGTCTGCTGTGCTTACGGTGCGAACACCAATCCACCTTCCAATATCAAGCAGCTTGAGCCGAACGTTGAGGTGGTGATTGTTGGAGGGCGACGGCCGCGAAATAGTCTGCCGGAACAACGCATGCCGATTCAAGCTTTACGCTCTGGGTGGCAAGAAATCACTGATCAGCCGATCTTGGTGTTTGAGAATTATCCATTTACAGCACGCCGAAGTTATTTGCCAGCATTTGTGGCGAGGACCATTGGCGACAGCATTAACGCAACCAAGGGCTTTTCACGCGGTGAAGATATCTGGCTTAGTTTTCCGAGAGTCCATGATGATCCGAATATTGGATTCAATCACTTTCAGGTCTACTTCACCGCTCGAATGTGGTGGGGCGGCAGTCAAGCTGAGGTTGAGACCATGCTTGATGAGTACTGTCGGCTCTTCTACGGTCCCGCTGGGCCTGACATGAAATCGTTCTTTGATTATTGCGAGGCAAACTACCAAGCCATGGAAAGCGATAAGCAAAAAATTGACAAGGCGTTGGAGATTTTTTCAGCGGCCAAGGCGAGTGTCCTGCCGGGCTCAAATCACGCGAAACGACTGGAGTTGATTGATCAATATCTGAATGCATTGCGAAGTAAGGGGATCCAACTGCAACAAAAGCGGGGGACGGTTACGAAGTTGAGGACTGTCCGTGAACCGAAGGCACCCATCGTTATCGATGGAAAGTTAGATGAACCTTACTGGCGGGATTGCCTCAGTGCGTCAACAGGCAGCTTGCGAGAGTTGCAGACAGGATCTCAGCCTATCTTTGGAACGACTGTGAAAGTCGGTTGGGACCGAGCAGGGCAGGCGTTGTATTTCGGAATACGATGTGAGGACCAAGTTGGCGACCCATTGAACAGCGCGACCACTAAGAATGAAGATGAAGCAATCTGGTATGGCGATGCCCTTGAAATTGAACTCGACACCGATGCGCACAGCTACTACCAAATCGTGGTCAATCCAGCTGGAGCGTTGGTTGATCTGGATCGTGCCGCTGGCAAGAACTCGCGACTCCGTTGGGATTCGCAAGCAGAGGTGGCGACGCACATCGCAGAGGACCATTGGAATGTCGAAATTCGCATACCAGTGACCGATGACGAGAACGACCCACTCAATCAGGTGATTGGCCGCAAACCTTCACAAAGCTTACCGTGGCATTTTAATGTCTGCCGGCAAAGAATCCGCGAGAACGGTTCCGAGTACTCCGCGTTTTCACCGACTGGAACCGCCGGTTTTCATCTGCCGATGAAGTTTGCACATCTCTATGACGGTGCCTCTCACACGTTTGAGGTTGATCCAACCGTCTCGGATTTCTTATCTGAATATACTGCTGCCAACCAATTGATGAAGCGGCAGCAGTACGATCAGGCCCTAGCAGCGTTTGTTGAACTGTCGAAAAATGGGATGGCTACTGATTACCAGAAATCGGTTGCTCTGTCGAATGCGGCACATTGCGCAAGACGCAAGAAAAAAATCGAGCAGGCAGCTGCCTTTGTGCATTTAGTGCCGCTTGAAGCGATAGCGATGACCGTGCACATGCAAAATCTCATTGCTGAGCGGCAGTGGGCTGCACTCATTGATCAATTCGGCAATAGTGATTTGTTGGATTTGCCGTTTACGCAGATCGGTGCAGCCGCCTTTGCGCGTGGACAGGCTCACTACACGCTTAAGTCGGGTGCAAAAGCAGATGCAGATCTTCGGCTGGCATTGAAATTCACTTCTGATACACGGATGCGAATGAGCATTCTACGAACGATGGGCCAAAACCGAGAATTGGTTTTGCAGAACGATGCTTTGGCAATGGAAGCCTACCGCAAAATTGTTGATTCCAAGACCAATACGGGCAGCGCTGAATTCTTCACCGGGCTTCAGGGAGTTGCACGGCTGTTGAGTCGAGGCGGAAATCATCGGGAAGCGCTGGATGTCTTCAATCGTGTTGATATCAACACCCTTGCTGGAAGTTGGCGGCCATCGATGCGGCTCTCCCACGGTCAGACACTTGAGGCAGCGGGTCGCAAGGCAGAAGCGATTCAGGCATATCGTCTGGTGCTGAGTGATGAGAGAGCATCAGAATCTCACCGGCGACGTGCCAAGGATGCGATCACAGCCTTACAAGGTGGGGATTGATGTTGCGTGAGCTGTGCTCATTTCATTCGGTACAGGCGGCGAGTTACCCGCTGAAGCGAAAACCGTTTCTGCATGAATAAAGCGCCCAGCAGCAGACGCTGTAGTGTGTGACAGGAAAACGAAAGGTGACAGAATACAATAGATGATAGCAACCGAATTGGCCGTCACTTGGCAACCTACAGTAAATCAGAATCACAGTAGTGCAAATCCTGAGTCGATTGAAGGCGTGTGTCGCTCCCGAGGAAGTGTAGATGTGAACGGACTTCGGTACCCAGCAAAGACCGAAAGCTTGTCAGGACAGGATCCTCAGCATCGGTGGTTAACAACAAAAGTGGAACGCTGCGACTCCTTGCCCACAATCCGATCTCTCTTGTGAACGCCCGTACGACTTGAACGTGCTCACGTTTAATCACCAAGTCATTGAGCGAAACCATGGGAATGACTTCCCCGGAGGTCGGCAAACGAGGCCATCCCAAACGAGATAAGGTTTTATTCCACGCACCAGCGATTAGTCGCAGGTTCCGCCGCATCGCATTCATTCGAGTCTGGTTGCAACGACTGCATTCCCAAGCGAACACTGCACCAATCACCTCGTGGTTGTGTTCCGCGATCCACCAATTACTCCAGTCAGTATTGGGGCGGCCCAAGGTCAACGAGGTGAGGAATGATTCATCCCAGTATCTACCCAGAAATCGTTTTTGATGTTGTTCCTGCAGAATTTTAACCAGCTCGCAGGCGTCCCCTGAATTTGCGCGACGAACGACAAAGCGACTTGAGTATTTTGGTAGGCAAAACGACGCCCGAACACAACTCACGTTTTCACGCGTCCCAATCAGGTTCGGCAGATCTGGGAAACGCTTACTCGATCGCCCCAGATAAGATTCCACGGCGCGATTTCCGCTGAGGACATTTGCGTACCCAAATTTCCCTTTCGCGAACTCTACCACTTCCGGCATTTTCGTCAGTCTCGCCAAAAAACCGAAGCCGCGTCCCTCGGGGGAAATGTAGATTCTGGAAAGAGACCAGACATCCTGTGGTTTGCCAGACAGCAAACGTTGCTCTAAGCAGAACAATGCGAACCCGCAAAGTTTTTCGTTTCGAAAGAAACCCACTGGAAGCGTGCGCGTCGACTTCAGCGAGGGTAAAAATAGGACGTCGGGCAGACGTTCCGTCGTCATTGCGAGCTGATCCGTCTGCATTTCCGCTTGGCAAAGTAGATGCCGCAAGGCCGCTGAGTCCGAAGCGGACAGGACAGCAAGTTTAGTGATTTGATATTCCATTCAATCACTCTGTAAAATATGAAAACGGTAGAAAGGATAACGGTCTTGCAGTTCCCATTCCTGCGGCGCGGCGGAGACGGCAGGCGACAATCCGTCGACCGAAATTGTCGCAGCATCGAGCTTCGAATACAAAGCACGCCAAAAAACATGACCGCCGTGGTTGATACTGTTGGAGCACGTGTTTAGCAGTTGCCTGAATTCTTCTTCACCCAGCCAATCACAGACATTCGACAGAAATATTGCATCATATGTTTCAGATCGATCCGCAAGTGCGGCGACGTCTTGCAATCGAAAATCGAGCTCGGCATCATTTGCTTTCAATCGAGTTTGT
This sequence comes from uncultured Rhodopirellula sp., assembly GCA_964012125.1. Taxonomy (GTDB): domain Bacteria; phylum Planctomycetota; class Planctomycetia; order Pirellulales; family Pirellulaceae; genus Rubripirellula. Next base: position 10,544 of record CAXGRW010000045.1, on the reverse strand, counting down.
CCTGCGGGGGTCAGGTACAATGGCAGACCTTCTTTAAAGCGAAGCTCACCCAGAAGGTAGAGCTGAAGAAAATAGTTCTCACGCGGATTGGTTTCGATACACATTGTTTTGAATCCATTCAGAAACACCTGCCACAGGGCGGACGAGTTGTGCCTCAATGCGATTGCGGGCAAGGCATTGGTTCCGTATTTTTTCTCGCGAAAGGCATACCAGAACAGTAGCTTTAATCGCCGATTCACAAGTTTTGTTTCGACAAAATGCTTGCGAGCATTGCGATCATCCAGTGTGAAAAGCCCATCTAAAACCTTTGGTGAAAAAACCAGCCGACCCATTCTGGTGATAGCGCTGATGTATCGCTCATACCGTCCCTGTACGGCTACACCACGTTCAAGTATTTTCGATTGTTGGTCCCACCAACGCTGCTGCTCCGGGCTGAGAAGACACCGTAGGTTCCGATAGGTTTCAAGACGGGACGTCGCCGAACAGTGGCGGTACCCCAGAAAGGCTGCCGCCTGCCAGCCATCCAGATGAAGTGCAGCGCATCGTTTCAGGGAACTCAGGAAAATCTGACCGGCATGAGCGTCAAAAGCCACAACTCGACCTGCCCCCATCGCCATAAGATTCAGCGGCACCTCCCCACCACTTGCGATACAGGCAACTGAACGGTCAACAACGCCAACCCGCGATTCAGATACAGCGTCTTCCTGCGAGAGGCCAAAGTTGTACTGAAATCGTGTCATGGACCTGTGGATACCTTATTCGCTAAAAAAGCCATCATTCACGGCATGTGTTTGCAGTTGCCGCACCATTTTCAGCGATATCTCTCCGCTCAACGATCCGTTACCGACAACCTCCGGGTGCAGTCCACAAAGAATCGCTTCGACCGCACAGCAGTAAGTGACGCCAGGGGGCAAAAACGGTCCAAGGTGAACCTCACGGTCACGGGGAAGTTGCAGCCCCGGATGGGCAACCATCGCATGAACGTTGGGGAGCTCAAACGTGGTGGGTGAAACAGTGGGAGGAACGGATAAATCTAGAATCTCAACCTGTTTGGAGGTTGAGAAAGTATGAGGAAACAGAATGGGCGTACTGGTGTTGGCAACACACGCCACAACATCGACATCGGCAACGTGCGTTATATCGGTTGAGTATTCCAGACGTTTAAGTGGATCGCCCGCAATCAGTTTCGCAATCTTTCCTTGATATGTCTTTTTACTTCCGACAATGACAATGTGGCCGAAGCAATTGGGATGTTGAAGTAGTTCTTCAATGATGGCAGAGCCGATACTGCCGCTTCCACCTACGACACACAGTTTCTTTCCAACCGTCATCTTCTTGGAAAGACAGTGAACCGCATGTGCAACTGTCAATGTGTTCCCTGTTAGGATTTGACAATTTTTGGGGGGCGTCAACTTCAAACCATTTGCTGTAACGATCGAATTAAACGCTCCTAAACTTATAAAGCGGCACCCTTCCGAGGCTAGTTGGTCCACCGATTGCTGAAGTCGTGTTGCGAGAAAACTTCTTTGACTCGCTGTTAATTTCCCCTGAAGGGTTGCAGCATCCACAGTGACCAGTGACGTTTTCATCCACACATGGGAGTCATGCAGGTTTTTAGCGTGAACCGGAATCACCCTGGCATCACTAAGTTGGATGAGATTGTGAAAAAGGATTTCCAACGCTGCCTTCGAAAACTTTCGGAAAGCGGGGATGGCATAACGTAGTTCTTCCGCACCATGAAGATAGTGCACCAGAAATCCGATTCGCTCGGCACCACGAGCCGGTAAGTCGATCGCAATATCAATATCCGGATATTTTGTCTCTGTTAGTTGATCGTCTTTTGCCCAAGGATCCTCGGACACAATCGGAAGACACAATTCATGCCAGTCTCGCTCTTGTAAAACGTTACATAAACCTTGCAAGGCTTGCTCCAGAACCGCAAGTTCCTCGCCGCCGAAGAAGGCACTTGGTTGGATGCGAAGCGTGTTGGTCGCAGAGAGCGTCGGGGAAATGCGCACGCGGTGCCGGTGAAATAGCCAAGCCGAGAGCAGATAACCTCCAGTCTTTCCGAACTCTAGACTTCGAGCAAAGCAATCATCAAGGTGTTGTTCAAACCGAAAAGTCACTCCCCACATCAGTCCCTTGCCTTGAGGCGGAGAGACCCATTGTGGAAATCGATTGTGAAGCGTTGTTAGCATCGCTTGAATTCGTTCACCGATGCATTTGCTCTTTTCCGCCACACGCTCGGTGTCGAGCAGCGCAAGAGTTGCTTGGGCAATCTTACAGCCAAGACCACCGTTCCCGAATGTGTTGGATGAATGTTTTTCGAACTCCGGCGACTCTTGACCCCGGACGATTGCTACGGCTCCCAATCTCGCAATGCCGCCACCAATTGCTTTTCCAAACAAAATTACATCACCAGGAACATCGGTTCCCACAAGAGAACCACAGCGTCCCAAGCCACATTGAATAGAATCAAGGATAAGAGGAAAAGATTCCGCGCTTAATGCTCTGAGAACGTCTTCTCGACGCACGCCGATTCCTCCCTCTCCTCGGACTGGTTCAGCAATCGCACCAATCATGCGGGAAACCGGCATCTTTGTAAGTTTCCATCCATCGCCTGATCGGCGCAGGACAGGGAGAAGAGTTAAGCATCGCTTAAGAATTTGTTGAAGCTGAGATTGCCAGTCGGCTTTGCCGGAATCGAGTACGTGAACAGCGAACGGCGCAAGCCCCTTAAATGTACGCCGTTTCTCATCAGAATCAGTGAGACGCAAACCAGAAATCGAATTGCCATGATAGGCGTGGTCGAGCGTCAGCACCGACAACGCAGGATCGTTGAGGATTACACTCCATTCTTCAACAAATTCATCCAGTAATTCTGGCTGAAATTTCTGAATGCGAGTGAGCTCCTTTTGGTAAGAAATTTCGTGTCGCTCTTTCCACGCCAAATATGCGTGCCGCAGTGAGAGATCAACAGCCTCTGCACCACCGTTGACTAAAAGGATTCGGTACTCACGACCAGTCTCGCTGGCCAGTCGCCGACTAAATTCTTTACAGAATTTCTCTGCTTCTGGTTGTGAGGTTCCCTGGTCGGCAATCGCAACTGCGGGGGACTGCAGGAACTCAATGGCAGCTTGCGCGAGTTTAGGATGATTGTGTCCGAGAAGGTTCACGCCAAACCCACCCACGCAATCTAAGAATTGTTGATCCGAATGACCGGAAAACCGTACCCAATCCCTCTCTCCGTGTTCGATTGCGGCATTCATGTTTAACGCACGTAGCAAGGTTGAGACGCGCGAGTTCAGTTGGTCGGTTTGCTCCATTGGGGCAGGGGGAGCAGAAACATCACAGATGGATTCCGTGTCTGTATGGGACATGCGTAGCGAATGCAATTCAGAATCAAGTTGCTGCCGGAGAGCGATAACATTGACACTGCCTTTCGCGGTGCGCGGGATATCCGTTGCGAGCACCGCCACCCGAACAATTTTGTAGTGCTGGTAATCGCGTTGAGATAAATCAATTGCCAGATGTCGGTTGACTGCGTTTGCCTTTTCTTTCCATTGCTGCAGCTTCGTTGGGTCGTCTTGCTTGTCATCTTTTGAAACGACTGTCCAGAGAACCAAACCTGGTCGATCCAGCATGCCCTCCAGTTCAACATGCCCCTTTGCCAATTCGGGAAGATATTTACGAATGCGATCAATTTGAATCTTGTAGCCGTAAGAGTCCTTTTGGAAATCGGAGTGCGCGCGATGAGCAAACAGCAGCCTTCCATTTTGTTCACGAGTGACGAGATCTCCGGAAAACACTGGAGAAAACAAAGGGGTAACGTTCCCTTGATACTGATAGGATTTGATGCCACCGAATGGAGAGGTGAATCCCAGTCGGAAGTCAGATTCTGTTACAGGATCGAGGTGAACTTTGACACCTGGCAGGGGAGCACCAAGCTCTCCCCCCATCGACGAAGCCCCCTGCGAAACTAATACCTGTTGGGTTTCGGTCGTGCCAAATGCGTTGCGAGGAGCAACGCCCCAAGCATTCCGAATCTGTTGAGCCATCTGGTTTGACCATGGAGCACCTGTCATGACAACCGATTGAAGCGACCGACTCAGATCCTCATTAAGAGACGGAGCGAAACGAGCCAGTTCCAAAAGAGAACCAAATAGGGCCGGGCCACCCGTGAGGTGCGTGAGTTCCATTTCTGCGATCAGATTGGCGGCCAACATTGGTTCGGCTTCAAACAACTCTGGATCGATTAGACAGAACGGCTGTTTACAGTAAAGAGAATTTATCCACGTACGTACCCCCATCGTATGCGCTAACAAAAGGGTCAGTCCTGGTCCACCAAAACGGTCCGACGCAAAGAGCCCGAATGCTTCCCAACTTTTTGCACTGGCAACAAAAGCGTCCCAGTCGTACGAGATGAATTTTGGCTCCCCGGAACTACCCGACGTACTGATAAACAGCGTTTCCTTCGAATCAAAACCCGCGTGTCTTGATGTTGGGGCATTATTTAATTTGCCGGCGAGACTGTCTTTGATAAAAGCGACTAAGTCATTTTTAACCAATGCTGCGGGGCCAACGGTCCTAACCTTTGAAGGGGCAATGGACGTCGCAGGCTCGTAGATGTCCATTATAAGAGGAGAAATTTCTACCTCGTAATGTAGAACGTCACACCATTGCTGCTGATGCTTCTCCAAGGGGGTCATAGGAAATACAACACGACAGCCATTTAGAGCTAAGGCGTTAAGCAACAACAAGGAGTACAGCTCAGACTGTCCGCATGCAGCTTGAAGCAAGACTGTTGTTCCGTTCACAACGCCACAGTCGTGTAGCCTCTCCTGAAGACAACTGATAACCGTGGCGGCCTCAGTCCACGTCAGTTGGATGGGTTCGGTTCCGATGTGCGAGATAATCCCAAGGCTGTCAGGCAGTTCACGCCATAACTCCAAAAACCCAGCTCCGCTCATATTCCTTCTCGTTTCATCGTTTCGGCTGTAATGTTTCGGTCGGCTGTTTCGCACTGTATTGAATCGCCCCGATATCCCAGTTGCCCGTCTTAGGCAATGGCTGACCGTCGAAGTCCGATTGATAGAACTCGCTGAGGTTAATCGCTTTACCGCGTAATGGGCTATCAGCTTTAAGGCGATAATTTTGTTTCTGCAGATTAACAAGGCCCGGATCGCCGCTGCCTGCTTGGCTGCTGTCACCCTTGTACTGAGTGCTGGGAGATTTGTACTTGGAGTACCAGTTGGCCGTTTTCAGCGCGCCGCCGGAACGATTTCCGGTGTAGGGCGAGGAGGAATAGATAAACAGATTGTTCCTGAAATGGGCCCCAGCAGGTTCTCCAACAGGCATTCCACCCCGGACATCAATACGAGCCACGGCATTTTGCGACCGCCCGAACCCATTATATCGGGCGATCGTGTTGTTATCGAAATAGATGCCAGTGCATGGTGCTAACATGAACAGCCATGACTGTCCATCGTAGCAAATATTGAAGGACACTCTCCAGTTATAGATTTCCTGTCGAAATCGCGGCCAATCATAGTCCCAGCTGGATTCAATGAATCCAGCATTGCCCTCCGAATAATTATGGTGAATTGAAATATTCTTTTTGTGATATCGACCGCAATCTATTTCAATCGCGCCGCCGTCTGAGCCCCATGGGCTGTCTTTGGTGCCAAAGTTCTTGATCGTGTTGTAAGACACTTCCTGGTTTCCGATGTTTAAGTGTATCCCCATCGGTCCCCAGCTACTTTTTGAGGTGCGCCACAGCGCATAATCCGGGCCATTCAGGTAATTTTTTGTTATCAGGGTATGTTCGCCAGCTGACATGATACCTTGGCCGGTTTTGATGAATTCGTTGTTGCGGATGATGCAATGATCCGCACCGTGTTCAATTCGGAGCGCGGCCAGCTTCGTCATGATGATCATTCCTGAGACATGCTCTCCCGGCGTATCGTGAAAATGCAGGTTTTCTACGATGATGTAGTCACCGCCAAGTAGAATCGCGTTGCCGCTGGCATCGCGGGTAGTGGGATTCGTAAACTTGGGCAGCTCGCCCGTCCCGTAGCAAGTCAGCCGTATCGGCTTCTCCGCGGTTCCTGATTCACTGATTTGAATATTGCCGGAGAAGGCAGATCCCTTTTTGAAATGCACGACATCTCCGGCCGCCAGTGATGCTGACTCCGCTTTCATGTGCGACTTCCATGGCGTTACTATTGAGCGGCCGTCATTGTCATCCGATCCGTCGACTGAATCGATGTAATAATCGGTAGCGCGACCATGTGCGACTGGGAAGCAACTGACAACGAGCAATAGCGTTAAGTGTTGGAATTTCTGGAGATGGATAGGAAACATAATAAGCAACTCGAATAGTAGGTGATTTCGATATGTTCAGTGAAACAACTCTGCAACGCGAAAACCTGTTCTCCTCCAGGTTCGTGGGCTACTCTTCCACTGCCAGTTTACGAGCCGAGTTCTGTAGCTCTCTAACGCTCATCTTTATTGGTAAAATGCTAAGCGAATTGGATCGGAAGCGTGTTTTGAATTTCGATTTTGAATCAGAGTCCGTGATGTGATCGAAAGATGTAATGTTCCAGGGAATCCTATGTATCCGGGAGTTGTTGCGATGAAACAGCAAAATGGTGAGAACCCTTACAAGCCGGTTTCAGATCCGGAGGTCGAATCAGCGAAAGCCAACGCTGAAAGATCGGTGCTTCACGTCGCCGGTCAAGTGACTTTAGCACTGCTAATCACTATTTTTTGCATCTCATTCTTCTCCAATCTTGACGTCAACCGCTTTTCTTCCGTCGCTTTGCGTGACGTCGTGTCTTGCACGCTTATTAGCGCAGTGATTGCTACCATCGCACTTCCTATACTTTGGGCAGTGGCAGGTGTCATCTGTCGACGTAAGAACGTGCCAACACTTACGCAGCAGGAGGCGGTGATTTACGTTTCGAGTTGGATTGCTTGCAGTGTCCTGCTTTTCGCAACCGTTCCCTCTGTGATCGAAGGTTTTGGAACTCACTATCCAGTCTCAGATTATACGCTCAATTACTTTCTTCTTCTAGCTTTGGGGATGAGCTTTCTTGTAGTGATTAATTTTCGGAGGTATCGCGCAGAACCAGATCAAAAGTCAGCGTTCATTGTTTGCATGGGTGGTATTGTCGTGATCATGGCCGTCGGGATGGTCGGGGTGTTTGTCGTTGCAATCATGGCGTCCGCTGTGACTTGATACTGGAAACGGAACGAGAAGGTTCCTAGGACCGAATTCGGCAAAACACTCGCATCGGCTGGGTGGTCAGAATCCAGGACCAAGTTGGTGAGCAAGCGAAGTGTTGTGGCATGCTTCCGATTCAGATCGTGGAAACATTGCCAATCTCATCAGCACTCAGATCCACGCTTCGATGTCGTGGTGCTACTTGCGCAAGTTCGTCTTGAGCCTCGCGAACCCAGTTGCATCGATGATGTTTGAACCACCAACCTTGTTGTCGCGACTGGAACCATCGAAATCATTTCTTGCTAGATGTGCGCGTCGTGTTTCGCTTTCACTGGGTAAGCCACGGTCGCCTGCTGTCGATGTTGGGACTCGTCCCACTGCGATTCATCCCAGTTTCCAGTACCGAGTGTAGCCCAACCCGGAGGCGTCTTTCTTGTTGTCTTTTTCCTCATCGCTAACGAGTAACTCGGCAATAAGTCGTGTGTAACCACAGTTACCCTTTAACTCGTTGTGTTCGTACACGCCGACGGCAGTGCCAAAAACTACCTGTGATGCTTGCGTCCGCATCGTAGACCGTGACAGGCAGGCTTTTTCTCCCTTGATGGGTGCTGTCAGCCCAATAGCAAAGATCATGACGAGTAGTGAATAGCATGGAGTGATTAACTTTTTTCGCTGCAATTTCACGCAATTTGGTGCAGTGAGGTGGAATCGATTCGTGGTAATACGACGGCTGTGTTCATCGGATCCCTGCGAAGAGAATGTGATTCAATGAGAACTGGTGAGCACTTACAAGCGAAAAATCTACAACAAACGTTTCTCCAAAAACGTTCGTCAAAAAGAGATTTGAGGTCGAGTTGGTTTTGAAGGTATCCGTAGGCACGAACAGTTTGCCCAGCTGCCGTGAAAGGGAAATCGGTTTGCTCTGCGACAGTGCAATTTATCAATCCTAAGCAGCGATGTTTTTTGTGTCAGCGTTAGCCGCGACAGTAGTTGCGTCGGAAAAAAATGATGGCGGCGACAGTAAGGACGCTCGCCCAGCAGCATTGCCAAGCGAGTGCCTGCAATACTTTGGCGTCATGCCAAGCCAATTGGTTCCAAAGCATGTTCTGAAAGCCTGTCATAGCCCAGTAGGTGATCGTGCCTTTCCATTCACCCAGCAACCCGACCATGCACGAGAAGGTGGTGGTCTTGCCTGCGTCGTTGGGACGAAGCAGACCTAGGCACTCTCCTTTGTGAATCGTGAAGTTGGCCCGCTGCACCGCGTTGCGAGCGCCATAGGAATACACCAAGTCAGTTACTTCGAGCATTTTTCCGTCGATATTTCAGAGAACCTGATTACGAACCGATAGTCTCGTTTGTTGGAAAGGGGAGCTTTCTCGCCTTGGGGCAATGCAGAGATAAAAGCGGGCCAGCCAGAGGAGGGATGGACTGCAAATGCTCCGGTAGACTGGGGCGAACGCTCAACACTTACCAAAAAAACAGCAACCGCTTTTTTTGAGATCGAAAATTCAGCTTTCGTTCATCCAGAACGTTTGGATTTTGAATCAGATTGGACGAACGGATGAATCGGAGATGGCGTCGATTCGGCAACTTGCTTGAAAGGAGTTCGAACGGGTGTCGCCACACAACCTCACCTGCTTCTGCCTTCGGAGGCATCTCGTGTCAGGCCATTCCCCCCCCCCTGAAAATTTTTGCCTCATTTCGCGTTGGCCTCTTATCACGAGAAAATGAATCAGGGGGTAGGCACTTCCTAGCCTTTACAAAATGCCAGCCTTGGTTAAACACACCAGCGTTGGTTAAACACACCAGCCTTTTAGAACCATGCTGGAGAACCATTCGCATCCCTCTGCCCCCCGCACCAGTGAGCGATAACAGGAAAAACAAGGCGACAGGTAGGGCTTGCTCAGTTAGCATTTAGTACAGGTCAAATGTGTCTGTTGTTTATTCAACTCTCACTTCTGCATCTCCGAACTCCACGACTTTGCTTGACAATATGAACAAATGTGACGGCTTGCCACTGTGCAGATTTTACTACCTGACCGTTCCGTTTGGGCTACTGGTCGCTTTCAGTTGCCTGGTAACGCGTGCAGAGAACTCGGTCGTTGCGGGCAAACTACCGCAGGCGCCGGATAACACGTTTTCCATCGTTGTCATTCCTGATACACAGCAGTACAGAGGTCGGGGGACGAAGGGGGCGGCCGAAAACGAGGAGGGGGTGTTGACCAACGCAGTATTCGACACTTGGACCGATTGGATTGCTGCTAACTTGGATCGGCAACGTATCGCTTTTGTCAGCCACGTGGGCGACATTGTTGATAAGAATAACCGCGAGCAATGGGCCCTCGCGCGGCGATGCATGGACAAACTGCATGGTCGCGTTCCCTACGGAATCTCTGTGGGCAACCACGACATGATACCTGGCGATGGTGATTCTTCACTTTTTCAGGAAGTGTTTCCCAAATCACGGTTTGACGGATTCAAGTGGTATGGCGGGTGTTTTGAGCAACCGTCTGGTTCCGTGGCGATTTCGGGCAACAACGCCAATAGCGTTCAATTGTTCGAAGTTGCCGGAATGAAGTTTGTCATTCTGCACTTGGAGTGCAACGCCCCTGATGATGTGTTGCAGTGGGCCAATGCGACCTTGCACCGTTACAGAGACCGACGCGCAATCGTCACCACCCACATGGGGCTTGGACCACGCGAAAAGCCGAAGACTGGACGTGACTACTTTGATGCTCCAAAAGGACGCATGGTTTGGTCGAAATGCCACGGTAAGCGGGGCAATACGTCACAACAAATGTGGGACAAGTGTTTCAAGATGCACCAGAACCTGTTTTTAGTTTGCTGTGGTGATCAAAGCCGCACACAAGCATTGCGAAAAGAATCTACTGGTCAGCAGGGCAACACTGTGCACGAATTGCTGTCCGATTACGGAGCGAACGGCCTGCGCGTGATGCGATTCATTCCGACAAAGAACCAGATCGAAGTTCGCACGTGGGATCCGCTGCAAGGTGCGCTTTGCGAATCAACGAAATTCGTCAAAGATCGCAGTCAACATCGTTTCACGCTTAGTTATGAGATGAGCGACTCGCGTCAAAACGAAAAGTAGAGTCTGGAAGCGAAGTTGCCATGGTGGGATAGGTCGTCACGCTCCGGCATACAAACGGCCACCCCGTCGCAGCGTCGTCGCTTCTGCCATGAAGTCGGCGTTCTTGAACTGGCTTGAAGTTGGCAGCTGATAATGTTTCGTTTGCCAAGACATCACCGTGGGCAATCTACGCTCGGCGAATCGAAGGCGTATCGCCATAGGAAAAATAAA
>CAXGRW010000044.1:0-16144 GCA_964012125.1 uncultured Rhodopirellula sp. | reverse complement strand
GATTTTCGAATGAAGACGAACCGCTGGGGATAGCCACTCTTGGCATTCGCTGCCAAAGCGACTGGTCTGCCGCAAGACAGCGTTGCACCGCCTACGCCCAACGCGGCGTCGGTCATGAATGTTCTACGATTGGTAGCCATATCAGTGCTTATTTTCTTTGCGATACAAAAAGGAATCTGATGTCAGCAGCGAAACAATCACTGCATCAAAACTGCCACCGCTGCGCAAATACGCCTGATCAGCGTCAATCAAGGTCTTTGAGTCAGTAAGCATCTCATTGCGGCCCATGAAATATCGAAATGAATATCGAATGAGCGATTGCCGCACGCGCTCAGAACGATCAAGTTTATCGATCAAATCAAGTGCATTTTCAACTTCACCATCCAGTTCAGCACTACCAGAACCTACGAGCATCCCTTCGGACCTGACAGGCAAGGTTTTGTAGGTATCTCGCAAATCGACATGGGGCGCCGCTTTATCAGGCCCCTTTTTGACCAAATTGTCTGGATGTTCCAGCGACTCTTCTACACGGTATCGGCCAAAATCGTCATACATCTCAAACGGCAATCCAAGCGGATTCATTTTCTGATGGCATTTCCAGCAGTAATTGTCACCCGTCTTCGCCTCCAACCGCTGCCGGAGCGTTCGGTGGTGGTCCTCGGGAATCACAGCGTCAACCGTAATGGGAATATCGGGAACAGTGCCGGCCAGTAGCTTTTCCTGCACCCAACGCCCACGCTTAACGGGATCAGTCTCAGTGTTTTGAGCATGAGCGATCAACCAAGCGGGGTGCGTCAGCATCCCCTTCCGGTGCTTCACTGCAGATGGCTGCACAACCGGATAGTTCCAGTTATCCAATTCAATGTTGAAGAACTTAGCCACTTCTGGGCTCCGCAGTTGCAAGCCGGTTCTGGTATCAGCGTTGCTTTTCCCGTGCGCTGGGAACGAATCAAACGGCGCGGCCGCCGATTGTCCTTTGTCAAAACGTGTGGTGAAACTCGTCATTACCGTCTTCAAGGTTCGCAAGTCATCTTTCGGGTTGCGTCCCATTCCACGCATCTTCACCTCCTTGATGAACGCATCATGCTGTTGAAGATCCGCTTCACTGTAGTTTTCCCAATCCACGTCTTTGAAGTGATCATAAATACGACGGATCCGGGCCGATGACGATGCCATCGCATCATTGTCTCCCGAGTGAAACACATAAAACTGATCGGTAGTGAGTAATTCATGGAACACATCCTTATCAACATTCAGGATGTAGTCCACAAGTCGGTCGGCCTCACCCACCAAGCGGCCTTTGGCGTTGTCATAATTACCACCAAAACGCTTGTTGTCTTTGAAAATCTGCAACAACTGGGGATAGCCAAAAAACTCTCTGAAGAAACGTAATTTTCTAATAGGCGTATTCGTGATACTGGCCGTCAATTGCAGCCGCTGCACAGCCTCATCAATCACGTAGTACTGATCACGGTTTGCCAACATACGTTCAATTTCGCGTTTGTAGTCAGCGCGAGTATTCAACCTGCCTTCTTCGACCGCAGCTGCCAACTCAGCATCGGGACTGCTATCCGTCAACGCATAAGCGATCGCGTAACTGCCATCTCTGGGCGACATCATGCGCCGTCCATGCTCATCAGGCAGTCCCACACCAAATTCACTACGGTACACGAAGTCAGTTTTCAGAATCAGTGTCTGTATCAACTTCTTGATTCCTGCCAGATTTCCAAGCTTTTCCAAGTAGTCTCTGGTCAGTGCTCCGTACTTGGTAAGTTCCTCGTCACTGGCGGGGCGGTGATACAGCTTCTCATACAGTTGGTTTACCAGAGAATCCACGATCGGTTGTTCAGGCAATCCAGCAGCAAGCCTCTGATCTCTGAATTGCTGTTCCCACTGTGCCATGCATTTTTCAATGATCTCTGAATATCGATCACCGGGTTTGCGATGCATGAATATCGCTGTCTCAATGGCCTTTTGTTCCTCGTCCGCCTTCGGCCGATAAACCGGAGTCTTATGCTTCTTTGCGTACCGATGCAGAACTACCTGGTCCCTGAATTCCTCGAGATATCCTGCGAGAAACGTAAGCCGAGTCTGGATTGTCCGCGGGTTATCCCCCCGGTTGAACCAGTCCCGTTCGCATTTTTCAATCCAAACGTTGTCGTTCTCACCCTCTTTCCTGTGCTTTTCCATCGAGTGAAAAAGCAAAACCAATTCCTTTGCTCCAGGTTGTGCTGCATGGAATGGTGACTTCTTGATCCCCGTGTTATCGCTCTTCTTTATTTCGACGCGTTCAAAATCAGGCAACAAATCGACATGCTGATCGCCATACATGCCAACCAGAACCGGCTCTATGAACTGGCTCAGGAATTTCTCTCTATCAGCCAGCGTGCGGGCGTGCCCCCATTCCAAATCCATGATCTCATAAATAGCAGGAACATACCTGCGGTCACGACCCGCCAAGTACAACATATGTTCTGCCACTTCTTTAGCGTTCGTCAGCATCGTCAATAAATGCCCACCATTCAAAGTCGCATTCGCGTAGTAGCGGACGCCAGTGTTGGATGGCAACAAGAAGGGGTTGGTCAAATTCACCCTGCGGTTATTATCACCAACGACGGACTGACGTTTTCCGTCGATTGTTTTGTACGGGCGATGATTCAGAATCTCGTTGAAGCGTGCCTCAAAGATATACTCGCTGATCAACCAGCGTCGATCATACGTGAATGATTTCAGCTCTTTGTGGCGTCCCGAAAACAGCTCATCATGGTCGACATAATTCCCGTATTCCGGTTTGCGAAGTTTATCCTCCAGACGCGATGCTCCATACGTTTTCAGCTCGACGCTGATCCAGTCCCTGACCAGCGTCTCATCTGATCCGGCTAGTTCGCCTGCGTCCTTGGGCGGCATCAGGTGAAAGTGCAGTTGTTCCTGCGCCTTGTTGAGCACCTCCAAGCGTTCCGACAGTTCTGCGTCTGCCAAACGTGTGAAGTCGACATTGCCTTCACTCTGGTCAGAATTATGACAATCAACGCAATTCTCGCGAAGAATGGTTCCAACCCCATCAGGAACAGTGAACGCTACCTCAGATTCCACCGCGAACACGTTATCACTCACCAGCCCGCAAGGAATCGCAATCGCCACAACTGCAATGCACAATAAAACTTTGGACATCTCCTGCCGACGACTATTTAGACCGAAATTCATGTATCACGCGTTAGTGTTAACGTTCCTTTGACGTGGCGCAGTTTTTCCACACCCGGCAGAGCCCCATTGTAACCGCGAACCCTCAGGTTTGCGCTGGCATCTTTGCGGCGTAAGAGCAGTGAACTGCAGCAACAAACGCAAAATAGATTGAAAAACACTCGACATCACGCACCAACTTGCATCGAATGAATTCGTCGATCCCTTCGACAAATTAACGCACACCCTTACAACAGCTCCACAACTAACTGTTGAGCATGGCCATCACGACTCACTCCGCGTGAGGCAACGACGGCTGGACGACCGCATCAGGTCCCAAATATTTCCCGTATTGCCATCCCCCGACAGGTGAACGCCTCCCCGCCCGCTTGCATTCATCATTTTCCTCGGTGACTCGCTCAAGCAGCTCCGGATAACGCATCCGATCATCAGTGCGTTCTTGCCACTCATTCAGAACGGCAATGAGATTCGACTCAATCAACTCATGCCCAGGGCCATCAGCAAGATTGTGGAATTCATTCGGATCATTTCGCAGGTCATACAATTGGATCGGAGGCGGATTTAACCATGTGTCATAAACCTGCTGTGTTTTTGCATCAGATGTTTTCAGTTCTGCATGGGTGGGTGACCCACGAAAATTTGATGCACCGTTGAGCAAACACTTTTGTGCACCGGGATCCGGTCGGTCATTAAGAAGAGTCTTGATAAGCTTGTAGCGTGCATCGCGGACGGAACGTTGCGGGAAATGCAAATCAGCTGAGTCGCAATTCCGTTCAGCAAAAAGATGATTCCGCAAAGATGAAGTTTGCCCTTCCAAGACACCGTGCAGCACTTTCCCAGGCACACCCTCAGGCACCCGCCCACCCGCGGCGGCGACGATCGTGGGCAGCAGGTCAACCGTGGACACAAGCTGGTTGGATACCAGCCCCGGCTTTGCATGGTTGGGCCAACGGACGATCATTGGAATCCTCAGGCCCCCCTCAGTAACGAAAACCTTACCCCGTGCAAATTGCGCCCCGTGATCACCGATATATATCACAAGCGTATTCTCGGCTTTGCCGGATTCAGCCAGGGCTTCAAGTAATTCTCCAACACACTCATCAAGCCGCGCCATGCAATTGTAGAAGCCAACAAGATGTCCGCGCAACCTGTCATTATCAAACCCGACATAGGGCATTGGCCGTACATCAGCTGGTTGACTCAACGCTGACGGCCGTCCCTCCACCCGGTGTTGCAGAGGCCAATGAGCGTCTGGATAATTGACCGTAAGGAAGAAAGGCTGATCCGAGGCGTTCATGAATGCCGCTGACTGTATTGCATAGTCAGCCAGATTCTTCTTACTGAAATTCGAAGAAGTAATTCGTCGGAAATCCACGAAGTCCTCGACAACACTGGCCGGATTTACATGCGTCTTACCGAGCAGCCCGGTCCGGTAACCAGCCTTTTTTAAAATCGAGTAAGTGGTCGGCCATCTTCGGTACATGGCGAACTGATGAGTCGCCAACCCCAATTGCCCGTTCTGGTGAGGATACAACCCCGTAAACAGCGTGCTTCGAGATGAACTACAAACCGATTGCGTCACATACGCATTCTCAAACCGAACACCATCGGAGGCTAGCCGGTCAAGATTGGGAGTACGAGCATGCTGGTCACCATAACATCCAAGTTCTGGCCCATTATCCTCTGAAACTATAAGCAAAACGTTGGGGCGTTTCTCGACATCAGCACCCACTGCCGAAGCAGCCGTGACCGTATCAAACAATTCCTGATCCGACAGTGTGGAGAACGGTGAAGCAGGAACCCCAACACTATTACAAAAATTCACCTCGGGCTCGGGGAACGGAATCCAGCCGTACCTGACGGCTTGGGGATTCCGCACCTGCTTACTTTCCACTTGCACACGGTCTCGCCCAACGATCATTGACAACGCAGGGAAAAACTTTCCGTCAGTTCCAGCAATTTCGAAATGCCTCAACGGACGCCCATCAGCCGACTTGAGCCCCACGCCAGCGTGCTCGAATTTTAACACGATCGCCGTTGCTTCCCTCTTCACCTCAGACAACATCGGTCCGGCGTACAACGACTCCTCTTGTACTGAATAGGTTTTCCCGAGTGCCAAACCAGCGAGCCTGCGACCTACCGGTTGCTTGTTACGTGGATGAACATTCGATGGATCACCAACATCCATGGTGACTGCCATACTCACATTAGGAACCGCTTGTTGAACTCGTCGCTGTACTTCGCGAAACAAAGGCCAGGCTGGCCGATTCAGCGCCGGCAACTGCACAAACAAGAACGGAAAATCCCCTTGCCCCCAAGCTTCTCTCCATTCTTGAATCATCAGAGGAAGCAAACTCGCCTGCTCAAGTGATTTTGCTGGGGTTTCCGCATTTGACTCGCCTTGGTACCACGCAACCCCTCGGATCGCATAGGGAATCAACGGTTCAATCGTAGCCTGCCACATGAACCCCGGCTTAAACGAATGGTTGGGGCCCAGATTATCTCCCGGAATGTTCTCCCCTGCCTGGATCGCAGACAAAAGATTCTCCTCTCCCCGTTTACGGCAAAAATCGCTCAAGCAAGGATTGTCGAGCCAATTCCCCCGCACAAGACTTTGTAGTGTTGGATGCTCAGCAAGCGAATCGCGGGAAACCCACGCTTCTGTCGGTGTTCCCCCCACGGCAGGACAAATCACTCCCACGGGAACGCTCAATTTTCGTTGCAAAGCCTCCGCGAAGAACCATGCAACGGCGGAGAATTGGCTTACCCCGGTCGTTGATGCGCGCTCCCACCGCCCTTTTGCATATTCAAGTGGCTGCAGTCGTTCAAGCTGCTCAGTCCCATACTTGCCGGAACTTCCGCGTGCTCCACCCACAAGATTTAACAGACGCATTCCCTTAAGTGCATCGGCATCGATGGCACCAATTCCGTTTGTCGATTGAGCAACGGTCCACTCCATATTGGATTGCCCCGCGCACAGCCACACTTCACCGATCAAAATGTCTGTCAGTTGCACCTTTTCAGCGCCAGACCGAACAGTCAATGTGATTGGCTCAAATGACGATTCGCGCGGTGAACACCGAACCGACCATCTGCCTTCCTCGCTCGCAACCGTGTTCATTCTCTGGTCACCCAGAGTAACCTCAATCATGCTGCCGGGAACGGCCTTACCCCAGATAGGCAACTCAATTCCGGACTGCAACACCATGTGATCCCCAAACACCACTGGCAAACCGAGTTCATGAATCAACGTTCGATCAACGGACTCACTCGCGTTGGACACAGTCCCCCGAGAAACACTACTGGCGTGACTGCCCCCTGTAGCATCTTCATTGCTTTTTTTTTTCGCGTCGTTGGGCCCGACAATCTCACTCAACTTGATCCGTTGGAATGTCATGTGTGCCTGACTTCCTTCATACAAGATCCCGATGGTGTCCTTGTCGATCATCGACATGCAAGAGTATCCCCCACTTTGCTCTTCATCTAACAGAAGTCGATATTGTTTCGGCCATGTGAGTCCACGATCCGCACTTGCTTTAATGCTGATGTGATTACGTCCAGCTGTACTATCTGGATTCGAGAACAACAGCCAATCCTTGCCCTCCAATCCAGTTTCGGCACGCACATCGACCAAGCTCGCCATGCATGCACCGGGTTCAACCAATGCCCTTTGAGACGTCACATGCTTTTCCCACGTTTCACCCATGTCTCGAGTGACCATCACAACTCTCACGCCCTGCCGGTTGTACCGACAATTCAGCATCAGCACCCCCGGTTCGACTTCGATCACTTGAGCTTCCGTGGTGTCGTCGAACGCCCCCGTTCCAACACTCCAGGTTGCGCCGCGATCCTTCGAATAAATGATCGTTGAATGTGGCAAGCGTCTCAGTCCAGGTGGATCCTGATACTGGGCAGCAAACACCAATGTGCCATCCTGCATCGTGATCCCTTTCCCGGGGCCCTGAAGAACAAAGCACCAATCATGATTTTTAACCTGTTTGGTGATATTGATTGGCTCGGACCATGTCACGCCATCATCCGTGCTTTTCACCAGCATGAATTGACCAGTCTCCGTCGCCTCAAATCCCTGCCCCGAGCCACGCCATGAGCGATTTCCATGACTCCATGTTGCGGCAACCCAAATCGTTCCCGTCTGATCATCGACCAACACAGCAGGATCACCGATCCCGTCATAATTCCATCGCGGATCATCACCCATGTCCATGATGATCTTCATATCATCCCACGTATTCCCGCCATCCGTTGACCTCGACATGCCTACATCAATGTCACCGGGAAGATCTCCACCAGACCGATGCCGAACATCGTAAACGCCAATCAAGGTGCCCTTAGGGGTCGTGGCGAGCCCGGGTATTCGATAGGTGTGTACATCATCATCACCGCCTGTTCGCAGAGAAACGCCCATCCTCTGTGTTTGGAATTCATCATCCAAGGTGCGGCTCTGTCCATTCGAGAACTTCAACCCAAACACCTTGGCACCAACCACTCCTGAAATGTCCGCATGGTCAGACAGCGTGCAGGCTACCCAAAAATAGTTCGCCCCTTCGGCTAATTCTTCCCCGCCATGTACCTTGATATTTTTGGAAAACACCTCACGTAATTCTGATCTGTTTTTAGACTGCCCGCTTCCCTCTTTTTCGTTGACGCATGAAACACTTCCACCGAAAGGAACGTCAGCACGAAACCTCGAATTTCCCGCAGTTGCAAAAACTCCAGCAGACACAATGTCACCGCCACGTCCACGGACAGCGAAATCGACATCCGTAAGACTGATCGGATTGCGGCTACCGGTCGTTTCAATTTTAACCTTCACTATTCCACTTGACTTCGCGCCCACAAGCGCGGGCAGCACCAAGGGAACCACCTCAGCTGATGTGATCACTTGCAACTCTGCTGGGGCAATCTGTAAATCATCAATCAAGATGCCAGTGCCGGGAGGACTCTTAACCGAAAATCGAAGATGCGTAATGCCGGCATCATTTAGCGGCACTTTCACTTCAGACAAAAAAGCGCGTCCAACACGGACCTTGCGATCGCCGTTGTAAATCAGAGACCAGCCCTTTTCGGTCTTCTTTTCGATCCTGAACGCAAACGGACTGCGGCTCGTCCAACGCTCTGCCCAGAACCGCAGATCACCTGACAAATCCAGATGCTTGCCCACTTCAAGAGTCACCGACGTGTTCTCTCCACCAGTCAACTGCAAGCAATGCTTGCCGGATTTAGCGTGCTTGTTATCAACGATGGTAGTACCGATCAATGGCGCCCAAACCCCAACCTCCGTTTTAAGTGACTCGAACTTACCCGGCTGCTCCGTTTCAAAACCCGTCTTATTACGAAGGACATTCTCGCCATGCTGCTTATCATCCTGAATCATGGGTGTGGTGGCGACCAATCGCACTGCAAACTCATCCAACAAGGTCGGCAACATGCTTGCCACGATTTCCGGTTCCAAATCAGCAATGTTCTGTTTTTCAACGAGCCCCTCGGAATAGTCATACAACTCGCGTTCAAGCAACTTTCCGGTTTCACGGTCGACCCACTGAGTCAAACGATGCGATGCGTTCCTCAACGAATATCCCATTCGTCCACCACCCCGGGGATATTGACTTAAGGCATATCCGACGCTTTCTTGAGACGGATCTTTCAAGTTCGAGACAAGCCCCGTTGAAGCCAATTGCTGCGGCAAAGGCAAACCCGCTAACTCCGCGAGGGTGGGGAACAGATCCACCAGCTCTACCAGCATTCCTGAACTACTTCCCGGCGTAGTCACCCCCGGTGCACGGATGATAAGCGGCACCCGTGTATCCAACTCGAAGTTAGTTGTTTTCCCCCAAAGCCCCTGCTCTCCCAAATGGTAACCGTGATCTCCGACCAGAACTACGATCGTACTCTGACTCAAATTCGCAGCATCCAATGCCCCAAGAACCCGACCAATTTGCGCATCAATGAAGCTGACGCAAGCATAATAAGCCTGCCGAATACGCTGTTGTTTACTCTCAGCAATCACGCCCCTGCCTGGTTGATCACTGTAACGACGCAACTCTCCCGAATTGTGTCCGGCGTAACTAGGTGCTCCCAACGGAAATTCAGGGTTCAGCGCAAGCGGAGTATCCTGATACAGATCAAAGTACTTCTTCGGTGCAATGTAGGGTGAGTGCGGCTTGATAAATCCGACCGCCAAGAAGAACGATTGATCCAGCTTCGCGAGTTCAGTGAGTCGCGATACCGCGGCATCAGCCACCTTTCCATCATAGAGAGTCGAGTCAGAAACCTGTGGCGACTCCGAGGCCAACCCAAACACAAGCTTCTGTGTCCAGTCAGCCGAATCCTGGGTTGCGTATGTTTTCTTGTAGGCATCCTTGGCCGAAGCAATCCCTTCCTCGGTGTAATAGTATCTTGGACCAAATCTGACAGCAGGGCGCGACCAACTTGCAGCGTCCCCCATGGTATCCCACTTGGTCTTGCTAGCCCCATCAGGAAACACACCATGATAAATCTTCCCTATCGCTGTGGAGTCGTATCCATGTTGCTTGAAGTGCTGAGGCAATGTCACCACATTTGGATGCTGATCTCGGAAATGGGAGTGATTTCCGGTTACCCCTATTTCGTCAGGACGCATCCCAGTCATGAAACTCGTTCGGGATGGGTTGCAAACAGCCTGTTGGCAGTAAGCCCGTTCAAACCTCATCCCTGTTTTGGCGAATCTGTCAATGTTCGGAGTATGGATAAACGAGTTTCCATAGCACCCCAATTCTGGCCTTAGATCATCCACAGTAATGAACAACACATTTGGCCTAGCGGATTCACCACAGAACCCCACACTGCATTCGCAAATCGCAACCAATGCCCACAAAGTGAGCCACTGCTTCGCCATCTCAAACCTCGTTCCATAGATAAGTTCAGGTGTGCAGCAATTGTAGTGGGAATCCCCGCCGCGAGTACACTAACGGCTGTATCCGATTGAAGAAAAAGCATCCTCGTCCAAAATCATGAACGGAGCAATTAAACCAACTACACCAACGCGACCTAAGGACGTGAACAAGTGTTTCGCCAAGACATTCTGACCAACACGCAACGCCACTAACCAGCCATGCCAAATTGCTACCAGAATGGCGAATCGGCACTCCTGACCCGTTTCGAATTTATCGCAAACTGGTAACTGATCGCGAATTCAGCAGACTAACGAAAATGGCTGCTTACCCGATCCAACAAAAACCCAAGATGAAACGCCAGCGACGAGTCCCTAACCGTTACTCAATCGGATTCTCGACACTCATGATGTGCCGCTGCTCCTCGCCCCAAGCCTTTCGATACAAGAAAGAATCAGAGCTCAATAAAGACACGATTACCGCGTTGAAGCTTCCCTCGCTTTCCACGTAAGCATGATCAGCATCGATGAGCGTTTGCGAATCCGATAGCATCTCGTTTCTACCCAAAAAGAAGCGAAACGCATGGCGAATGATGGACTGCCGCACACGCTCTGCCTTAGAAAGTTTTTCGATCAGTTCAAATGCGTCCTCAACCTCCCCGTCTAACTCAGCATCGCCAGTGCCCTCAAGAAACCCAGTGGCATCAACCGGTTTTGTCTTAAACACATCAGCGCTGGTTTTTCCGTTCCCTTTTCTAATCAGGTTCTCAGGAGCTTCTAAATTCTCCTCACTACGGTATCTCCCAAAATCATCAAACACCTCAAACGCGAGTCCAAGTGGATTCATCTGCCGATGGCATTTCCAACACTGTTGCTTGGATGTAACCGAGTCAAGTCTTTCGCGAAGCGTGCGTTCATGATCCTCAGGAATTTGTGCATCCACCGTTATCGGCACATCGGGCACACGGCCAGCCAGCAGTTTCTCTCGCACCCACCGTCCACGTCGCACGATATCGGTCTCCGTGTTCTGTGAGTGGGCCAACAGCCAAGCCGGATGGGTCAGAATTCCCATTCGGTGATTAATCTTGAATGGCTGCTCGACAGGGTAGTCCCAAGCTAGCTCATCTCTGTATTTGCCACTCGATCCGATCGGCCCACCGCCGGGTACCCGAGGCAATGAGTAGATCTCGGAGTACCTGAATTTCTGCCCACCATGATAAAACCATGGAAACGTGATGGGAGTAATCCCACGTCCGAAAGTATTCTCAAAGTACTCCATGAACCGCTTGAAATCACGGACATTGACCCGCTTACGGTCCTCGGTGAGTTTCGTAATTCGAATCGCTTCAAAAGCTTCACGGTGTTCTTCAAAGTTCTCCGTCAGAACCTGCTCCGCATTCTTCCGCCAATCCAGTCCTTTCAGTTCGTCATAAGCACGACGCCATGACTCGATTAAACGTTTTCCTTCCGAATTGCTTCGGGGGTGCAGAACATAAAACTCATTCGTTGTAAGCAAGCGTTCGAAGACGTCCTTGTCTGCTTTAAGGACATCATCCACCACACGATCCGCCTCATTGGTGACTGACCCCGCAGTGCCTGTGTAATCGCGTCCCGCATTGTCAAAAAATCCGCCACTACGAGCCATATCCTTGAACAGCTTCATACTGTTCGGATAACCAAAGAATTCCCGAAAGAAACGGACAATCTTTGGGTGTGTAACTTTATGGGGTTTCACGTACCCACTCGACACGGTCGGTGACACCTCTGCAAAGTAACTCGTCTTGTCATCAAGCATGCGAGTCACCTCTCGCCGTAAATCCTCTTGACTGGAAAGCCTTCCCTGTTGGACAGCAGTTCGCAGCGCATCGTCAGGGCCCCGGTCAGTCAATGCGTATGCGATTGCATAACTCGCTTCTCTGGGTGATAGCTTCTTCCGACCATCTTCATCTGGCTTTCCTGAACCAAACTCAAGCCGATAAAGGAACTCGGACTCAAGTAAAACACTTACAAGCATCTGCCGCAGGCCTTCCACATTTCCGCCCACCGAGCTCGCATTCACCATGAAATCCAGATAGCGTGAGAGCTCACTGTCAGATGCAGTTCGCTGCAGAACACAATCAAACTGTGCCTGTATCGCCGCCACCATCTCGGTTTGGCTAGCTGCGCCCGTTTTCTTGACCACTACTACAAATGGTTCCGGCACCTCTGCCGGGTACCAACGGTCTTTCACATTCTTGAAATTCAAATCACCGCGTGGAACACCCTTGTTAACCGCTGCAAAAATTTGCTTTCTTGAGATCCAGTCCGCGTTATTCAGCATCATCAATAGATGACCACCATCCAAACTGGTCGAATCGAAATAACGAACACCCGAATTGTCAGGGAGAACGATCGGATTCGTGACGCCGTAGAATTTTCGTTGGCGTGCGCGCCCTTCCAGCTTGAACACATCGTTGACCCGTTCATGAAAGATCTGGGGGCTGACGAGCCATCTCCTCGCAGGAGTGAACGGCTTTTCTGTCACTGCTCCGCTGAACAACGTTTCATGATCAATGAAGTTTCCATAACCCGGCTGCCGCATCCGCCGTTCCAAATCAGACGCCTGATTCTTTCGCAAGACGGCCCCGATTGCATGCCGTAAACGAACTCGCTGCTCATTTGGCAACACGCTTGAGTCTTCCGGTGGCATCAGTTTGAAAAACACTTGGTCCTCGGCTCGATTGAGCATGTCCAGTTGTTTCACCGATGATAGCTCTGGCAGATTATCAAATCGCACCTCACCTTCTGCTGTCTCTGAATTGTGGCACTCAACGCAATGTTCTAACAACGCAGTACGCACCGCAGCCATCTCGACCGATTCACTCGCGGACAGCGTTGAGCACGCCACGCTCAAGGTGGCAAATAGCATCACAATCCGAAACGCCTTAATCAACATTCAACCTTTGCCTAACGTAGCAGGGCTCGTCATCATCAGGTTTGCAAAGAAACCCGGGCTACCGATAATCCCGACGGGGCCCAAAACCGGAGATCTGCATTCTAACACAGATCCATGTTTTCTGACTGAACCTCGGTCGACCAAAAACGCTGGGCACTAATTCAGACAAGCTAAAACCACAGCAGTCCATGATCCAAACTCACGTAGTTAAACGCTTCCAAGTGGAATGGCACCTATTCGCGCTGCTTGATGTCGTGCCCAACATGACGACAATTTGTCGGCAGCAGCATGTTGATCAGGAACGATGCTTGCGAACGGTTTGCGACCATTCTCTAATGGCACCGCGTGCGTTTCTCTTCCACATACCGATTGTATGGGCTGTGTACCATGAATAACTATTCTACGTGCAAGCAAGTTCCCCATTATCCCAACCGCTGTTCCTAAGTCCCCACCATGCGTAAATCTACAAGACCACTGAGAGTGACCAACTACGCAATTGTCTGCCTGTTCGTATTGTCGTTAGCTGCCGCAGATCAACAACCGTTAGAGGCAGCAGGCATCACATCTCTTACCAACCCCAACGTCCGTTACGAACGGTGTCAAAAGTCTTACATCAAGTTAGAACGTGGAGACGTATCGGTAGTCGTTGTAGATAACGCCGCCCTTGATCTACCTGAACTTCCGGGCCACCGGGCGGGTTACAACGGAATTGCATCTTTGCGGCACAGCAAACATCTGGAGAACGCATTTGTCCCATCGATTGCCGGCTTAAACTTTGAGCATATTCATGACGGAACCAAGGCCGGGCTGACCGAGAAATTTGAACCGCGTAAGTTCCCCATGCAATTGCGTCGAATTAACGCCCACACCGTTGAACTTTATCAACCGCCGACGGGTAATTGGAAGTTGGAGAGTTGTGGACGCTATTGCCTATTGGAAGATGGCACCATTGAGTACACCTTCGAGTGTATCCCTCGCGAGAATGCTTATTCACACGGTTACATCGGTCTGTTCTGGGCCAGCTATATCGACAAGCCCCAGGACAAGGCGATCCACTTCAACGGACGGACACGCAATTCAAAGCAGGAACCAGTATGGATCAAAGCAATCACACCCAAACACGGAGTTGAAAGCACGCATCCACCTGCCGCATCGCACCCCACAATTGAGGTGGATTCCGACTTCCCCCTCACGTTGGTCGGAAATCTATCAAAGCATGAATACACCGACTCATGGTATTACGGCGTAACCCATGGCATGGCATTGGCATTCATGTTTCGCCCAAAAGACAACATCTGGTTTGCCCAGTCACCATCGGGAGGTGGAAACGGGAACCCGGCATGGGATTTCCAGTGGTTCATCCACAATCCCAAGGTCGGGAAAGCGTACGGATTCACAATGCGGGCTGCCTATCTGCCATTTGACAGCCACGCGGAAATGATCCATGCAACAGAAAAACACAGAACTGCTTTGGGTCACCAATGAAGCCAGTTGCCAATGAACCGGGATCACTAGCGTATACCGCCCACCAGCCAACCACGCATCTATCAAGAAAACAGGCAGCAGCAGCAGCAGCAGTGCCGAACACTCTTTCAAGACGGAAGATATTTGTAATCGGTGCTAGCTCGGTGCTAGCTCAGTGCTAACTCGGTGCAGACTCAGTGCTAGCTCAGTGCATTGTTAATCCGCTCAACAAGCGGACGAGTCGACTCGGTCGAACTTCTCAATTGGAAAACAGACGAAGCCAGAAAACGATTACGCCATGCAGGCGAAAGCCCACGGTAGTCTTCAAGAGCCGCAGAGCTGAATTTGTAGTCGTGTGAATCATTTCCTTTCAGGAACACTAATCTCCGGGCATGGTCAACGACGGCCTGCGGGTCGCCCTCGTTTTGAAGGTAACCATAGAGCTGCTCGGCAGCCGCCAAACGATCCTTGCCCATCAAGACAAAAGTGTCCTCCACTGCCGTAGGTGAAACTGGCGATTCAGATGTACCAAGCGACGTGATCCTGCGGTCGGCTAAAGCTCCACGCCCTCTGGCTGCCTCTCGGAACATGGGCAAGAAGGACGCATTCTGCAACAGCAGATACTGGCGTGTCTTTGCATCCGTGGCATTTTGGAACGCATGACGGATCGCATTCGTGGTGGTGACTGAATGCAGCGCAACAATCCCGCGCTGCCTCATCATCAGTTCACCAGCACTCGCATAAATCGCGTTCCAGATGGATTGCAGTGAAATTCCATCGTTAATCAGAGCCACCACCTTTTGGCTAGCTTCCTGTGGGGTGGAATCGTACAGAGTTGAAACAAGGTCAACAGACGCGCCGTCGTCCAAACGCTTCCCATGCCAGTGATCTGGCAATTTCTTAAGCAGCTCACGGTTATATCGTCCCGGCCGGTCCGCTTCCTGATCACTCTCCGACGGGTTAGGACTGCCATGATGATTCAGCATCGCGTAAACAAGACTACGCATGACTGGTTCAGCGTATTCCCAACCAATCGTTTGAAGGGTCCGAAACGCATTTGACAGGTAAATTACCTTGTGACCGATGCTCCGGAAATCCCTGGCAGCATAATGAGCCAATTCATCAAAGACCCGCTGGGATCCACTGTTTCGGACCAGCGAAGTGATCGCAACATCGGCCCCCTCAACATCCCACTTATCCAAGCTGGCACGCAGTTGCTTCGACGCTAAGTGGGCTGGCGGAACCTTCGCTTCGTTGACCGCTGCAAGCGTCCAGTTCCCCTCAGCAATGTCACGTTGTTGCGAACTCTTAAAATTATCAATGGCCCAGAAAATTGGTAACCATCTATCTTCATCAGCGCAGCTAATACTTGCCAGATGAGCCGAATTTACCACCAACACCGCATGGAATTTAAATCCAACCGAAGGCCTGGGCTGGACGTTTCTTACCCCAGCGAGCAACAACGCAGTCAACAGATGCCGATAACTCAGTCCAGCCTGCACACGACGTGCGGTTTCCTCGATCACCCGATCCCGCGGCGTCGTTTCCAAGAACTCGACTAATGGCTCAATCTCATTTGAAAACCGAGCAATTCCCGCTTCAAACTTAACTTCTGCTGCTGAAAGCGGCCCCAGACCACCCAACACCTGACTGAG
>CAXGRW010000043.1:0-16267 GCA_964012125.1 uncultured Rhodopirellula sp. | reverse complement strand
GAAACGTGAGCACTTAAACAGGGAACCGTCCCAACACAGGACCAACCAACACAGGGCCAACCCTCGAGAGACATCGCAGGAAAACCAACCAAATCGAGGCCCAGGATTATAAGTTCTGCACCGCGGCTTGCCAAACACCCCTTTTCAAAAAAATTAGCACAGGCTAACTTAGCACGAACTAACTTAGCCTGTACTAAACTCCTGGCCCAACAACACCCGTTTGCCTCTCTTGGCCAAAACACCCATGCGCACAAAATCCGACTTACTTCAAAACAAACCCGCTCTCTCAAAGCGGAACGGATTCACGATCGTCGAATTACTGGTGGTCATCACGATTATCGGCATGATGATTGGCTTGCTGCTTCCTGCGGTGCAAGCCGCCCGCGAAGCCGCTCGTCGAATGTCGTGCAGCAACAACCTTAGGCAAATTGGATTGGCCGCCCATAACTACCACTCTGCATTCAAGCGTTTGCCATCCGGCTACGTTTCCTACAAGACGCGTGATGGTTCAGCACCTGCGAATGCTTTCCTGGATCCACTAACATGGGACGGTGCGCCGGGCTGGGGATGGGCGGCAGGACTGCTACCCTACTTTGAAGCGAATTCAATCGCGGGCAACCTGCTGTATGATGAGCCATGCTGGTCCTCGCGAAACGAAGAAGCAATCTCATCATCCATCCCGCTGCTCCTGTGCCCGAGCACAACTGGCGGCGATGAGCCATTCCTGATTCGGAATGAGGCTGGCAACCCGCTCGTGATGGGCGGTCGGCGAGTTCGTGTTGGTCGCAGCCACTATGTTGCAAGCCATGGGCAGGAGAGCTGCTGGGGCGAATGTGGAGCAGCCGCGACAGGTGAAGTATTCACGAACATCTACACAGGCGACACCTCGATTGTGAAAATCGAGGGAGACGCTGGACGGGTCGCAGATGGGCCATTTTTTCGCAACTCAGCAACTCGCTTTCGGGATGTGCTCGACGGTACCTCGAACACGATCTTCTTCGGTGAGCACAGTTCGGCACTCAGCGAAAAGACTTGGGTTGGAGTGATTCCCGGTGCCTTCACGCATCCAGAACTCAGGTCACCTGAAAACGGCCCTGACGCTGCAGCCACACTTACTTTGGTACATGCTGGGCCATCAGGTGGCGAACTGGACATCACGGGCCAACCCATCATCCATCCGATTAATTTCCCAACCTTTCACGTAGGTCAAATGTACTCGCAACACCCGGGCGGTGGCTTCGTCTGCATGGGCGATGGCTCGGTGCAGTTCGTTAGCGTATTTGTCGATCTGCTTCTATGGGCAGAAATGTCGAGCATGGACGAAGGCGAACACATCAACTGGGAGCGGTTGTAATGAATCACTCACAACGGGGCTGGAACCACCAGTCGAACAAGTACATCGCATGGGTCGCCATCATGCTCTCGTTGGCACTGGCTTGGTTTTTCTGGCCCTCAAAAGTCAAACTTTCCCCCGACACCTACGAGATCACCATCGCACTCTATCGAGTCTGCAATCAACAGGATGTGGAAGGTCTGCAACAAATCCAAAGCGAACTGAGCCAACGAAATAACGCACCCGATACAGACAAACTATCGATCATGTATTTGCAGCGCATCGTTGATGAAGCGAGGGCAGGAAATTGGAACACCGCGATGCGACAAACCCGCGACACATTGGAAGACCAAACTGCCAAGCCCTAAAAGCAGGCAACCACATGGCCTCAACCACGGTATCCGCTCAGTAAAACCACAGTCCCGAAACTGCGTCCCAATAACAGGAAACACGCCCTCTCGTGAAATCCGCTCTTCAACCGAATCAGATCTTCGTTTCAATCATTCACTCCGCAACTGAGGTGCAGGGGAAACCGTGCGAGTGGCCATGAAATGCCGAGACATTGCCATCGCTTCAAAACGCACTGGCGAGACCGAAGCAAGCGTCAGGAAACCCAGAAGACATCTGCCCGTCAGGTTTTCCTTAGCCGAACGTCAGTGGCAGCGACGCTGGTTATGAAGAATGTGGGGAACCAGCAAGTAACAAGAAATCAGCTGATACTCAGCAGCCGATCAAAAAACTGAAAGCATCTCTACACTTCCCACTGAAAACGCAACACGCGACATCCAAACACCACCTCATTACCTCTACTAATCCTGCTTGAACATCCAATGCCTACGCGCAGAATGAATGAGGCACAGGTGCCCGACCGCAGATCAAAAAATGAATGACTCTGCAGCACTGCGTCGCTGCATCAAACAGCACACCGTCGCTCAATAACCTCAATGCAAAGGAGAGAGACAAACAAACTACCCAGGCTGCTGAGAGAACAGAGCAAAATACCGCTACTGAACGCGAATATCCAACCGGACAGTGAATTCACGACGTAAATCCCCGCAGCCATAGTTGTAACGATTGCCTGATTCTTCCACACTAACTCCAGCAAAGAACCATCGCACTTGCAATACTTGCTGCGACACGTGCTAACCAACACGCAGGCTGCTCATGAACTCTCAACTACCGCCACACCTTCCACGCTGCTCCTCGAGTCGCATCACCACGCCACTGGTTGCCGTATCGGTCCCTGGCTGGACCTCGACGGTCTGGTGCAAACTCGAGTACTTGAACCCGAGTGGATCAACAAAAGACCGCATCGCACGGTACATCCTCACCAAAGCAATCCGCCAAGGGGTACTGACCACTTCGGGCGTCGTGGTTGAAGCATCAAGCGGATCAACCAGTATTGCGATGGCTCTGGCATGCGCCCAGCTTGGCCTGACATTTGTTGCGGTGATGCCAGAGGGAGTCAGTAACGAACGAGTGATGATGATTCGTGCTTACGGAGCCGAGGTTGAACTGACACCCAAACCAGAGGGAATCGCGGGCGCAATCAACCGGGCCCAGAGCATTTCAGCAAACCGAGACGCTTATTGGCCCCAACAGTTCTCAAATATTGATAATGCAAACGCCCACCGCAACGAAACGGCTCAGGAAATACTAAGCCAAATCGATACCGACTCGATTGACCTGTTCGTCAGTGGAGTTGGTACAGGTGGAACGTTGGTGGGAGTCACACAAGGCCTGCGCGATGCGGGCTGCAACGTGACCCCGGTACTGGCCCGACCAATCGACACAGGAGTCATGAGTGAAGTGGAATGCTCCAGCTTTAGCGGGCGCATTCCTGGCGTTGTCGATGGATTGTCGACTATCTTTGCTAACGCAAATTTCCCCAAGCTACAAGAGATCGAAGTCTCCGATGAGGAAGCGATCGAAGTGACACGCCAACTGATCCGCTGCGGATATCCCGTCGGCCCGAGTTCCGGACTCAACTTCCTCGCGGCAGTTCGATCGATCGAGCATCACTCCGCTAATGATCCAACCGCTGTTACTGTCTTTCCTGACCGAATGGAACGCTACTTCTCGACCGAGCTATTCGCAGACATGTAAACATCCTGCCGGAATCCAACAATTATTTCGCGAGTTGGCTTGATGCCAGTTTCGGAAACAACAAGACGGATCGCAACACGAACCGAGCGCGACCCGTAGGATACCTGTTCAGCCTGCCGCGGGCGTTACTTCGACTTGTCCCGAAGAAACGCCGCACGAACGCAGATCCACCTGAGAGTCGAACCCTTGAGTTCATTGATGCCGAATTGGTCAATCGTGTTGAATGTTGACACTGCGGGCTGTTCTTCAATCTCATAGACGACAAAGCAATCATTGGGGTGAGTGACTGAAAATGTTTCGTCGTGATGCCATTCTTCCGAGGACATGCAGAGGTAAATTGGCTTACCAACGCTCACCTTACCTTTACCCAACGAGCCATCGATATCCAACTTCAGATCGACAGAGCTGCCGTCGTGAATCTCATAGGCTTTGTAGATATCGAGACCTTCGGGTATCTCGTCAGGAGCTCCACTGGTGAGCTGTTGGGATGGCGAGATCAGGAACGCGGCACTCCCGATTTGCAACTGCTTGCTGTTCCCGCCGCGCACCATGTCTAACACGTCCACCTGCCTCTTCGGCTGTTGTGTCGGGTTTTTGATGGCAAACCAATTCATGTAGGCGCGTGGACTTTTCACGGCACGCTTCATTGCGCCGACACCACGACTGAAGTACTTGGGCCCCTCGAGCTTGGATTCCTTTTTTCTGGAATCAAAACGACTCCTGGTTTCGACACCGTGTTCAATGACTTGTGCAGGCTTGACCCGAACCACTTCGAGAAAATCGACTGGACTGTGGCCAAGGGCTGCTGTGCTGCTCAACACACAACCAAACAATGAAGCAAGCACGCCGAAAGATCGCAAATAACTGTTCATTTTGTTTCCCTGCTGGCATAAAAAAGGCGTCAGACACAAGTGTGCCTGACGCCAGTGGTTCAAACAATTCCCGACAGAATTATTTCTTTGCTTTTGGAAGCAGGACAGTGTCGATCACGTGAATGACGCCGTTCTTGCATGCGATGTCTGCTTTGACAACTTTTGCCTTGTTGATGCTGACAGTTCCGCCTTTGACTTTGACGCCTACAGATCCGCCCTGAACGGTCTTGGCTCTCTTGCCATCAAGCTTTACAACGTCTTTTGCCATGACTTTGCCTGGTACAACGTGGTAGGTCAGGATAGCGACGAGCTTGTCTTTGTTCTCTGGCTTCACGAGCTCAGCAACAGTTCCTTTTGGCAGCTTCGCGAATGCTGCTTCTGTTGGTGCGAAGACAGTGAAAGGTCCGTCGCCCGAAAGTGTCTCAACCAAGCCTGCTGCTTTGACTGCTGCAACAAGGGTTGCGAAGTCTTTGCTGGCGACAGCGTTCTCTACGATGGTTTTGTCGCAGGTGCCACAACCAGCGGTCGCGCTCTGTGTGCCTGCTGCCAATACCATGAATCCGGCGGCGAGTGCCAAAAATGCTTTTTTCATCTTTATTTCCTAGTTTCGTTCCGACCCAGAAGTACTGGGTCACACCATGAATTTTGTCATGCTGGCTTCGGGCTGCGAACGACTCGCGACTTTTCCTGCCAACGCTGCACTCTTGCACGAAAGTCGGAATTGACAAGTCCACAAATCAAACTTCTAGAAAAAATTATTGAAACGAAGTTATTCAACAGCAAAAAACTCGGAGGGACGGCGATTCGTGAACAAAACGCTACCTTTCACTCATTCAGCACCTGTACAAATTTAGACTCAACGCGGCAGTCACATCTCCTGACAAAGCGACCTTGAATGACACCTCGACAGCAGCTGCCAGTGGATGGCGAATGTTGCTTTGCGACCGTTTCACTGTCTTGATTGACTGCCTTGCTTCACTGTCCTGATTAGCTGTCTTGATTCAACCTCGTAGCGAATTCACATCCTCCATCGACAGCCCCCGCGCGATGTAGAGCTCAGCTGACGATGGCGACCGGGCATGCCAAAACTGCCACTCCCCCCATCTCAGACGCTCAAATTTACCGGCCACGCAAGAAATCCATGACAAAAATCGTGTCTCATGCGCTCGTAAAACTCAAATTCATCGCAAACACCACTACACTCGGCAGTACTAATTACTGACCTAGGTATTTTTTCCCTACATTTAATAGCACGGGCCCTGACATCCAGCGGCGTTTCATACCGCTCTGCTGCTTGGTCGCTCAGCTTCCCGGCACGAGGGCAGCACCACTGCTCAGAAATCACTTCCCGCATCGTTCCATCACCGAGCTTGTAAAGAGAGACCATGTCAACACTTGATGCATCTGCCTGCAACATACTGATTGCGGACGATGAACCGGTGACGCTTCGCATGTTCCAGCGATATCTGGAATTGGCTGGGATGTTAACCGTGACCGCCAAGGACGGTCAGGAAGCGATCGCAAAAATGAATCACGATATTCAGGTTGCGATTTTGGACCTGAACATGCCGGGGATGACCGGCTTGGAATGCATGCGAAAGATTCGCAGGGAGTACCCGGGGACCGAGATTCTGATCATTTCGGGCGTGGGCCAAATTTCTGATGCAGTCGCTGCGATGAAGGCAGGTGCGTGTGAATTCGTTACCAAGCCCTGCGAGCAGGAAGATTTAATTGCACGCGTCGAACAGGCACTTCGAACATCCCGACTGTCGCGTGAGAATCAACAATTACGCATGCTGGTTGAGCAACCCTCATCGAACACGGACTTTGCAGCCACGACCGAGCAGTCCCGGGATCTGCTAAAGAAAATTAACAAGCTCGCCGAGCTAGATTCAACGATCCTGCTGACCGGTGAGAGTGGCACAGGCAAGACCACGATTGCCCGAATGATTCATAACTTAGGGCCGCGTGCGGGCAAGGCGTTTGTCGCTGTCAACTGTGCTTCATTACCACGCGACCTGATCGAAGCGGAGCTATTCGGCCACGTCAAAGGTGCTTTCGCAGCTGCTGGAGAAGATCGCCTTGGGCGAGCAGAGATTGCTGATGGGGGCACTTTATTTCTTGACGAAGTTGGCGACCTGCCTCTGGAACTGCAGCCAAAACTGTTGACCTTCCTTCACGAGAAGACATTCCAACGAATTGGCAGCAATGAGGAGGTCCGAGTTGATGTTCGGGTTATCTCAGCATCTCATCAGGACCTGGCTGGCCTTTGTGAAGAACGACGTTTCCGACCTGATCTTTATTATCGCCTGAACGTGCTGAAACTGCACATTCACGCACTGCGGGAACGGAGGGGTGATATCCCCACACTAGCTGAGGCGATTCTGGAACGGATTGCCAAGCGTCGAGGAATCAAGAATATCACTCTCAACGAGGGAGCCTGTCGACGTCTGGTTAACCACAACTGGCCAGGCAACATTCGCGAGCTGGAAAACATCATTGAACGAGCCTCTGCATTTTGTGAGCACAATCGGATTGCCCCTGAAGATTTGGATCTCAGCCCGGAGGCCACCAATGCTCATCAGGCGGCAGCAACAGGACAAGCCTCGCTTGCAGGGCAGACTCTCAAAGAAATTGAAAAGCGTGCGTTGATTGACACGCTCGAGGCCGAGGGTGGCAATAAAGCAATGGCAGCACGGCAGTTGGGCGTCAGCGAGAAAAGCATCTACAATAAGCTGAGGCGTTTTGACTTGTTTGACGTTTACAAGAACTAGAAAAGTGCCAGCCAAGACGCACCTCACGATAGACGACGAACTCATGCCGGCACGAGCAAATGCAAGTAGATCGAACGCCGCCTGAAGCGTTAAGCGACTCAGATATTTTGATCGCCTGGGGATCCGATTCCGATGGTCTGATCGCATGGTCCAGTCCAGCCTGGCGACGCTTTACAGGCATTTCCGCTGAGCAGCAGACCCAGCATCAATGGCAAACGTGTATTCACCCAGAGGACCTGACGGCCTTTGATACGGGTGCCACTGGCCACAGCAGTCAGCTGCAAAGAATGGCAAGCGAATTTCGACTGCTTCACCATAACGGCACGTTCCATCCCGTGCTTGGGTATGTCCGTTGTTCGCTTGCCCCAACCAGCAGCGGAACCGGCTTCCATGCAGCGTGTTTTGAAATTCAAGCGAAAAGCACAAGCGGCGTGGAAGCAGCGCCCCCTGACCAGTCTGTCGAATTCGACCACCAGGCGATCCGAGATCTCTTCGACAACGATGCGGAATCGCTCCGAGAATTAGCTGAACTGTTTGACGCGACCTGCGAGGAATCGCTTGAAATCCTGGCGACTACTTTCAGGACCCCAAACCAACAGGATTTGTTCAGCACCGCACATCGCCTCAAAGGTGCTATCGCCAACATGCATGCACCACAGGTTCTTGAATCCTGCCAACGACTTGAAGAAGCGGTTCAGGCCAATGAGCTTTCGACCGCTGAAAAAATCTGTCAGCAGGTCATTCGATCCGTCGTTCAACTTCAAGGTCAGGTCAAAAAGGAATTCACGACCTGAAATCGTGTTCTGAACCACGATAAAAACGAGGGCGGCACCAATCATGTGCTGTCAAATCTGCACTCGATTGCATGTCGCCATAGCGGTATCCCTTACCAAGAATCCTGCGGGTTTGAAGCAGACTTTCCGGGAACTGCCGAGACTCGCTCAATGGTCATGTCTGGCAAAGCCTCAAGAAACATTCGACCATAAGGCTTGGTTTGAATTCGGGGATCAAGCACGACCACCATTCCCTCGTCTGTTGCGGTGCGAATCAGACGCCCGAATCCTTGACGAAACTTAATGACGGCTTCTGGCAGTTGATATTCAACAAACGGATTGCCTCCACTCGCTCTGATTTCGTCGAGCCTTGCTTCAAGCAGTGGGTGGTCAGGCACCGCAAAAGGTAACTTGGTGATGATCACATTGGTCAACGCATCGCCGGGAACGTCGACCCCCTGCCAAAAGCTATCCGTGCCAAAAAGCACACCACGTTCGCTCTTTCGAAACGACTCCAACAATTGAGTCCGATTCTGTTTTCCCGCCTGGCTGAAGAGCGGCATTTTCTGCTGAGCCAACCAGCCACCAAGTGCCTCAGCACATCGCCGCAGCAGGTCATAACTGGTAAACAGAACAAACGCATGCCCGTCACTCTGCTTCAAAAAACGCTTGATCTGTGCCGGCAAGGCCCGCTCAAACTGCTGCCGCTCTCGAGACGGATCTGGAAGCCCGCTCAAAACCACCAACTTTGCCTGCAACTGGTAATCGAAAGGACTTCCTACACGAAGTGACATTCCACCAGAACACCCGATACGTGATCGATAGAAGGAAAAATTATCGTCAGGACCAGTCGCCAGCGTGGCGCTGGTCATGACCACACTCTTGATCATTTCGCTTTGAAAAAGTTCCTTGCGAAGGACTTCCCCAACATGAATCGGCGAGGCAGCCAGGGTCACTCGATCCAGCCCTCCCCGACGTGACCCCGTGCGTTCCACCCAATACACCGACCGTTCTAATTCTTGACTCAGCCATTGCCTGAGGCCACCAGCCAAGGCCAACATGCGATCATAGGCAGATTCAAAGTCTTTTCGATCAGCTTCGTTCTTTTGCGCATCCGCCTGCCGACGCAACGCCTGAGCCAATTCTTCCATCGGTTTACTGAGCGGATTTTCTACTATCCCAGCAACTTCGACACGTCCATTTTTTCGCCCCTCAGATTCCCACCAATCAAGCACATCAGCAAACAAGTTGGTCGCAGCGAATCGGCACTGCTCAACCTTCTGCTGCAAACTCTTCAAATCTTTTTCGACCAGCAATCCTTTTTGCGATCGATCGTTGTACAGTCGATCGAACAGATAATCGAACTGCCCGCTGGTGATTCGAATACCAAGGTGATCACCTGCGACAGCCTCGATCGTGTGGCACTCGTCAAGAATAACAGCATCGTAGTCTGGTAAAAGCGAGACCCCCTGCCGCCTCAATGCAATGTCACTGAACAGCATGGCATGATTCACAATCATCAGTTGTGAATTCATGGCACGCCGACGCGCTCGAAAATAAAAACAGTCTTTGTGGTGGGGGCAAGCTTTCCTGAGACAGTTGCCCGTGTCACTGGCGACTTCATCCCAGACCAAAGAATCCGGTTTCAATGGCAGACTGGAAAGCGAACCATCGCCGGTTTCGCCGGACCACTTCTTGATGGCCCGTAGTTGCTGATGCTGATGATCATTCGCCAACAGACTGGTTGCCTTGCCAATCGCACGCTCCATCCGTCGCAGCGAAAGATAATTGGAGCGGCCTTTGACCAGCACTGCTGAAAACTCCCGCGGAATCACGCTGTTGAGCAAAGGAATGTCCTTCGCAATCAGTTGCTCCTGCAAACTGATCGTGTGGGTTGAGATCAAAACCCGAGCCGAGCGAGACCTTTCTCCACCCTCTGGACCTGCTGATTCGGTGACCTGAGATTCAGTCGCATGCAAAATCGCCGGCACGAGATAGGCAAAGCTCTTGCCAGTTCCAGTCCCCGCTTCCGCCACCAGGAACTCATTTTTCCGGAGAGCCTCTGCAACCCCAGTGGCCATATCCAACTGCTGCTGACGCGGCTCATAATTGGACAGACGACGACTAATCGCGCCGCCAGGGCCCAAAATAGAATCGACAGTGAGTTCGTCGCTCATCGAGAGATTTGTCGATGTGTAGGGGTACCATTCGGCTTTCAATAGCTGTCACAATACCACCTGAAGATCGATTCGAACATGACAGAACGAATCTGCCCCGCATTTCCGACCCTCATCGCTTTATCAATGCGAAAACATTTAGGAACAACGGTCGATAGCGGACGAAATGAGAAACCATGAAAGATTTCCGACAACTTTGCCCCGCCTGCAAACAAACGCTTGAACTGCCCATCAGTGCGAGCGGCAAGCGAGCCCAATGCCCGGCTTGCGAAGCGACTTTTATTGCCGGGGAAAAACTATCTCAGACGACCGTAGATCCCGCCTCGCCTGTTCAGTCAACCGATGAGAATGCATCAGTTGACTCGGCAGCAAATGAAACGGATCAAGAAACCCATCCCGAGCCAACTGAGCCTCAAAACACCCATGAGCCACGTGAATCAAGTGAACCACTTGAGATCGTCGAGCCTCCGGTGACGACCGCGAACACAGAACCGAGCGATGCCGCAAACCCTACCCCCAATAACCCGATAAACTCGAGACTCGCCAACCCTATTAGCTCCGGGCTCGCCAATCCGGCGAACTCAGGACTCGACAATCCCATAAGCTCGGGGCTCGCCAATCCCATAAGCTCGGGGCTCGCCAATCCGGCGAACCAGCCGATCTCTACTCCTGCACCCGACAACTCTGCACCCGACAACTCTGCACCCGACAACTCTGCACCCGACAACTCTGCACTCCTGTCTGCTGCCGAGGATTCAGCAGCACGGAAGACGGACACCCGTGCAGATCGAGCAACTCCCCTCGAAGGCACCGGACAGTATGAAGCATCCGCTGCTGAGACCGCGAATCAGTCTCCAGATCAGCTTTATTCTGAAGACCGAAATCCGTTCAGTCAGCCGCTGCTACAAAAGGCAGTGGTGACAGAGCCCTCTAGTTTCTTCGTGAATTCAAACGAGATCTCAGACGAGCATATTACTGCACAAACGCAAATCACAATTATGTCTTGTTCCTTCGTTGAAATCTTCAAGACAACTTGGGCAATTCTGCTTGACCGAGGCCTGTTGCTAGTCGCATCACTGCTCGTTTTAACTTTCATTCTTGCCTTTATTCTGACAGCAGGAACAGTGGCCACTTGGATCATGAGCCTGTTGATCACGGACGCAGTGATGTTCATTGTGCACTGCTCGGCAATCATACTTATCAGCATGCTGACTACCATTTCACTATGCCGAAATGCGATCAGCGTTGTTCGCAAAACACCGCAGTTGGTGGCAGATTCATCGGTGACCTTTCGATCACTGCTAAACACACTCGTCCCGGCAAGTCTGATTGCTGCAGTCGCAAGTTACTTCAAATGGCAATTGCTGCCCATGTACACCATCGACATCACTGTTCTCGTACTGATGGGCCTGTGCACCATTGGAACCCTTGGTTGGTTTTGGAGTTCCCTCTTCTTATGTTCTGACATGCAGTGTTCGGGCTTCAAATCCCTTGTGACGGCAGCCCGCATTTTCTACCGCAACAAAGTCAGTACTTTGGCACTGATTTCAACCTGTACCATCTTGATGTTGATGGGGATCGTTTCCTGGGGACTCTTGTTGATCGTTGTGCTCCCCTTCATCCAACTGTTATTGGCAACGTCGTACCTGATGATGACGAATCAACCCTTTGCAAATCCCAGGTATCTGATCGCCACTGACGAGACCACCTGAACCGAGTGTTCAGCAGAGCAGCCGATCACGACACACAGCAGGTAGCTGCGAAAAAATCTACGTCGTCATCAAGACGCTAGCCGATCGCCTTGGCGATTGCGTAAATTTCCTCCGCATCGAGCACTCGGTCGTTGCTCTCAAACAAAGACTGAACCGCTGCTTTGTGTGTTTTCATTTTCAAACCACCCACCCCGATCGCCCCATAAGCGACACCGGCACCAAGTGGCTTTGCTTTATCTGTCACCCCAATTCCACCGACACCTGCTGGCGGTACAGCATTCAGATCGATTGCCACTTTGAGCTGGCTCATTTTTTGAATGGTTTCCTGATCCACCAATTCTGCGCCCGCGGCGCCGCATGCGATAACGATTTCAGCATCCGTCAGGCTCGATTCCAGAGTCTGTTGATC
Source organism: uncultured Rhodopirellula sp. (assembly GCA_964012125.1). Taxonomy (GTDB): domain Bacteria; phylum Planctomycetota; class Planctomycetia; order Pirellulales; family Pirellulaceae; genus Rubripirellula. The sequence goes on along the minus strand of CAXGRW010000043.1, from coordinate 4,111 downwards.
CTCAATAGCGAATGGCTGGATGGATGCTTGACCTGACTTTTCGATAATCTCGTGACAAGCTTGGCTCGCTCTTTCAAGCGATCGACTGGTCAAGATTACATTGGCTCCATCTGCAGCCAACAATTGTGAGACACGACGTCCCACAGGCCCAGTTCCTCCCAATACCACTGCCTTAGTGCCGGCTAGCGAGACATGGCGTCCCGCTGCAACCACAGCCGCAGCCGCAGTCGTGTTGCAACCATTCGCATCCAACATCATGGATACCCTGACCGGTCCAAAAAAAGCATCGCGACAGGCAGCCAGAAGTTGCTCTGCGACGTCCACATTGGATCCACCCACGAATATTGCTGTATTCCTGAGATCATCTCCACCACGTGTGAACATGGCGCCATGCACCAATGGCACGACTGCCGAAAGCTTAACCTGCCCATACTTCAATAAGTGATCGACCCCCGAATCGATAGCAACGACCGAATCAAAGGAACTGGGCTGCGAGTCACTATCCAATTGAATGAGAATGCGTTTTGTCATGAGACTCTCAATGCAGAGAAAAAAAAAGCTTTCCGGCAGTAGACGCCGGAAAGCTTAGTGCAAAAACGTTTATCGTTCGACTCTCGCCTAGAAACCCTTGAAAGGGTGGGCAGCGGAATCTTTCTTGGCAATCATCTCGTCAGCAGTCGGCTTTCCGCCCATTGCAGCGACGAGAGATTGCTTAACGGCTTCGTAGTTGTAGTTGTAGATCTTCTCATCATCTTCTGCTGCAGGATGAATGAAGACGCCACAAACACAAACCAGATCTTCAGCTTGGTCCTTAGGAATGATTCCTTCACCAACTGCGTCAGCGATGGCTTTGGCAACTGCTGCTTGAGCAGGACCAAACATCTGAACCACTTGCTTCATGCCTTTAATTGTGACCTTGGTGATCATGACAGTTGAAGGCTTGACCGCTACGTTGGGCTCGAGAACAGCCAACAGGTTTGTGTGACCTTCACTTTGAGTTGACAATGCGTTTGCAAACGCAACACCGACGGGTCCATCTTTGCTGCCGATCATCAAGTCAATGTGTGCGACTTCGTTACCATCACCGACCAGTGCTTCACCAACGTGGAATTGCATGAGGGGACCTAAATTTGAGCGAGTATTGGAATGAGGAAACTGCTAGAACTCACTCGACCCCGCCATGTTGGCGATCATCTCAATCAAGTCAGCTCTTAAAGCAATAGAGGAAACGGTCACTTCCGCTGCTGTCTCTCTGCCACCGCGAACGTGTCGCTGCAAAAATGGCAGGCGGAAAACAAGCATTTCCAGCCGAAGAAAGTAGCAAACCACACCCACGATGCAACCACCCGCAGCCCCGAACCGACCCCGCAATCAAGGCGAAATCTCCGCTGGAACGGTTGTATTGATTGGGGCCTCCATTCGTTCCGCCGCACAATCAGCCAAACGAGCCGGCTTTCGAGTTCTAGGAATCGATCATTTTGGTGATATCGACACACGCCAAGCATGCCAGGAATTCTGGATTCTCAATGAATTCGTGACGAATCCAGACGCCATCCGCCGCTTTCAAAAATTTCCCCACTTCGTTGTGGGAGGGCTCAATTCGGCACACGATTTGGCTGGGATCCTGCTGCCTCCGCACGTTGCCGAGAAGACTTTCCCGGCGAAAGAAGCTGCTAGCGATCTGTTGCCCCCCCCTGGAAACTCCGATTTTGATCGCTGGAATGACCAGCAGTGGCTCGCAAAACTGAGCAAAGAGTGTGGCCTGAACTTTCCAAACAGCTTTCATTCGCCGATCCCCAACGCAGCGCCCCCTCAAGATTCAGGCACACGTTGGCTCCTCAAATTGGAACAATCGTGCGGAGGGTTGGGGGTACGTTGGCACAATCCGTCCCCACCACTCGAAGCTGCACGTTCTGGCTCCAAATCGGCAGGGAGCAACACTGACCCTTCCAGCCCCAATATCAAGGCGAGTCCCGAGATCGTGCCGCAACGCGAAAACTCAAGTGCTATTCGCCAGATGTTTCAGCAGTGGGTTCCCGGACGCCCTCACGGCGCCACCCTGATCTGCAATGGCGATGGTTGCAGTCTACTTGGTGTCTGCCGATCTCTATTCACTCACCTAGGTGATCTACCCTTCGTGTATCGAGGATCTTTTGGCCCTGTCACCATCCCCCATTCCCTCCAACAAAGCCTCCAACAGTTGGGCCTCAAAATCACTCAAGAGACAGGGTACCGCGGCCTCCTGAACCTTGATTTGGTAATCAACCGCTCGGGTGAGACGTTTGTCCTCGAAGTTAATCCGAGATGGAGTGGTTCGAGTGAACTGATTGAAAGATGGATGCAGAACCAAAAGCAGCTCGACTCACTATTTGGGGCGATGGTCAAAGCTTGCCATGGCTCGCCATTGGCTGAGTTCAACTGCCATCCTGATAGTTCATTGCACTCCGTTGGATCACCGTGGTCGGCAGGTCCTCAATACCTGAAACGAATTGTCTTTGCCCGTCAGCCATTCCAATTTTCACAGAACCTCATCGCATTTTCGACGAGACCATCGAACGACAGTCGGTACCAATCGGGTTTTTCTGACCTTCCAGCCGATGGAACCTGGATTACCGCCGGTGAACCCATCTGCACCTTGATTTCACAAATCCCTCGCGGAACCGCCGCCGAATCATTTGGTTGGGGCAAAGAAAAAGGCCCGATGCATCAGCACCGAACCTTTTTGCGTCGTTTATTTGAGTCAGCTCACAGCTGACCGATGGCTTTTGAAATTCAATCGCATCACGGCGACTTATTCACCGCGTTCATCTGCGTAGGAGTTGATGCGATACATCTCCATGTCGGAAACATCATCGCTCAAGTGCAATGAACCATTCTGATCGAACAAGAGGACCATCCCCGGTTCCGTCAGATCCTCTGTAATGCCCAATGGCAAGCCACCGTCGATATCGACAATGGTCGTTTCGCTGACGTACTCGACCGGCGATGTCTTCTTAACTTCCAAGGTAATGGGATCAACCACATCCGCGTGATCTGCCTTGGTACTCAGGATGGCACCTTCAATCAACTGCTCAACACGCACAGGAACTTTGGCGTCAATTTTCGCATCAAAGTTACAAGTCGCTACTGTCGCGGTTGGCATATCTCGCATGTATTGCACATCTTTACCAGCAACCTGCCAGAGGTTCATTTTTCCTGACTTGACAGGACCAACGTAATATTCCTCTACGCTAGGAAGACTGACTGGCTCCGATGGCACACTCCACTCACTCCACTTCTTCGACAGCTTTGTCCTGTCGTCGATCGTCTTCACATTTGCCATCATGTCTTTCACGCGTGTCGCAACATCGGGATCCAATGTATTGAGTTGAGGCTGCATGGCAGGGAATCGCGGAAAGTTTGGATCATCCACTGCATAGCGGATGCTGTACACATAGCTTTTCCCCGGCTTTGGGCTCTCCGGAAGTTTAGTATCGAACAACTCGTCGGTGTAGAAGTCATAGAACCGTACGAGTTTGTATTCGGGTGGATTGGCATCGAGTCCCCGGCCCATCATGGCCATGCCCATACCCATGCCCATGCCTCCGCCCATACCTTCCATGTCGCCCATCATGTCGCCCATCATGTCACCCATGGATCCCATGCCGCCCATGCTTCCCATGGAACCTCCACCGCTGGTTTGCGAGTTGCCAGGTGAAACAAGTTCAGACTCGTCATCTCCATCAAAGTTGAAAAGTTTTGGCCCTTCGTCACCCTGTTCCTGAGCCTTGGCCTGCTTTTCGATTTCCGCGCGGGACAACTTGGGAATCAGCGGATGCGATGCATACGACCTGTAATCATCGAGCAGCACAGGTGGCAGCCAAAGTGACAAAGCATCATCGCGGTAATCATCGGGAATGATTTCTGGTGCGAAACCAGCCCACTTTTGGGCGGCTAGTTCCGTTAACAATTTTCGGTCCCAACGTAGCGTTACCCAGTCTTCCTCTTTCAAGTCCTTGACGGATTTACCGGTCACGTCAGCCCGTCTGATCTGCATGTCACAGAACATCGGTGTATCCCTGCCGGGTTTGTATCCTTGACCGTCACTCAATGCCAGCGAGTACTGCTCGTA
>CAXGRW010000042.1:0-16351 GCA_964012125.1 uncultured Rhodopirellula sp. | reverse complement strand
TTGTTGAATCGGGGGACTGCTTTCACCGAGTCCCAGCGTCGGGAATTCGGTTTGCGCGGTTTGCTGCCGCCACATGTGGAAACGCTGGAAGTTCAGGCCGAGCGTGCGTATGAGGCATACAGAGAGCAGCAGACCGACTTGGATAAACACGTTTTTTTGCGGCAGCTGCAGGATGAAAACGAGACGCTCTACTATTGTCTTTTATCACTTCATGTTTCCGAAATGATGCCGATCGTGTACACGCCCGTTGTAGGACTCGCGTGTCAGCGATTTAGCCATATTTACCGCCGCCCAAGAGGGCTGTTTCTCTCCTATCCCGACCGTGATTCGTTGCAGGAAATTCTTGCCAATGCTCCCGAGCAAGTCGACATCATTGTGGTGACTGATGGAGAGAGGATTTTAGGCCTGGGTGATCAAGGCGCTGGTGGTATGGGGATCCCAATTGGAAAATTATCACTGTATTCGCTTTGTGGCGGAATCCACCCGCGAAGAACATTGCCCGTCATGCTGGACTTGGGAACTGACAATCAAGATCTGCTGAATGACTCTCAGTACATTGGTTGGCGGCATGAACGCATCAAGGGTGATCAGTACGATGCTTTCATTGCGGAGTTCGTGAAGGCTGTTAAGGTGCGTTATCCCAATGTTCTGTTGCAATGGGAAGATTTTGCATCTGCTGATGCGGAACGCCTGCTTGAGTCCTATAGAAATGAATTATGTACTTTTAACGATGACATACAGGGAACGGCCGCTGTAACGACCGGTGCTATCCTTGCTGCAGTTGCAGCAACAAAAACACGGTTGGATGAGCAGCGTTTCGTAATGCTGGGTACTGGTTCGGCAGGAACGGGCATCACACACCAGTTATTGCGAACCATGGTTGCATCAGGCATGGATGAGTCAGCGGCTCGGAAATGCTTTTACCTGATTGACCGTGGAGGCTTGCTGCATGATGGCAGGAAAGACATCAAGAGAATTCATGAGCCTTTCTCGCATTCAATGTCTGACTTGGAAGCTTGGGCGTGTGATGGAGAACAGAAAATCAGTCTTGAGGATGTCGTGCATAACGCCAAGCCGACTGTGATGATTGGGGCTACCGGGCAAGCCGGTGTGTTTTCTGAGGCAGTTGTGCGTGAGATGGCTTTGCATACAGAGGTGCCGGTGATTTTTCCGTTGTCAAACCCCACGTCTCGCGCTGAGGCAAATCCGGCGGATGTCATGCAATGGACCGAAGGCAGGGCCCTTGTGGCCACAGGAAGCCCGTTTGGACCGGTCGTCCGGAACGGTCTGACTCACGTGATCTCGCAGTGTAACAACAGTTATGTTTTTCCTGCGATTGGCTTGGCAGTGTTAGCGGTCAAAGCAAAGCGAGTTACCGAGGGCATGTTCATGGCAGCCGCCCTCGCGCTCAAAGATGCCTCACCCGCGGTTCAGGATTCGCGGGAGCCCTTGCTGCCGCCACTCAGCGAAATTCGTGAGGTGACACGCGGCATCGCATTGGCGGTGTCTCGAGCCGCTCAAGAAGACGGGGTAGCAGAAAAATTGAGCGATGCCGAATTGGAAGAACGCATCGACGCCAATATGTGGACACCCGGCTACTGAGTCGCATGACCACTCAGTAGTCCCCCAGTGAGAATTTTGAAAACGGGTCTCAAGCAGATTGGGGTGTCACCGGGTCCATTGATGGCTCAAGCCACAGTGTCGTTTCCCTTTCAGGCGTCCAGTTCCTCTTCCTCTGGAGCATCAGGAACCGCCGGATCTTCGGGAGCCCGTTTGCGAAGTTTGCGTTGCAAGGAACGGCGATGGATACCCAGACGTCTTGCTGCCTCGCTAATGTTGCCACCGCAATCGGACAAAACACGGTGAATATGCTCCCACTCATTCCGGGCGAGTGATGGGGCGGGGAAGGCAACTGCGCCGTCGGGAACAGAAGGCTCGTCTCCTCGCATAAATGCAGACAGGATGTCGTCAGCGTCGGCCGGCTTGCTCAGGAAGTTCACAGCACCCGCGCGAACAGCATCGATCGAAGCTGGAATACTACCAAAACCCGAAAGGATGATGATTCGAGTATCAGGCGCGATATCCAATAGCTTACGCAGTAATTCCAAACCACTCTTACCTGGCATTCGAAGATCCAGTACTGCCAATTCCGTTGGCCGCTTGCGAAAAACGTCGATCGCTTCTTCGTAATTACCTGCAGTTTCAACACGGAAGCCACGCTGTTCCATCGCAGTCGACAGGCGTTCGCGCAGCACGAACGTGTCATCAACCAGCAAAATGCTGGTAGCACCAACGGTGGTAGAGTCGTGAACCGGAGTAGATTTGGGTATTGGTTCGATCATCGTTGCTCGAGTGGCGTAAGTGCGACGGACGTGCAATGAAGACATTCTAGCCGGTAGGCGATGGCTGGCGGCTGCAGGGAGCGAAAACACGATGATTTTAACGTGTTCTGGTAGCGATAATGGCTAATCAGGCTGCATGCGCGAGTTTTTTTTATTTCCCAGCGGGATCGTTACCACTGCTTCGGTCCCCTGCCCTAAAGCTGATCGAAATTCAAGCTGGCCACCCAGTTTTGAAATCACGTTTCGCGTTAGGAATAATCCGAGCCCAATTCCTCGTCCCGGCTCTTTGGTCGTGAAGAATGGGTCCGATGCGCGCCCAAGTACTTCCTGGCTCATTCCCTGCCCAGAATCGATGACCGATATTTGGAGATGCTCGGAAATTAGTTGTGGTTCCACTCTTACGCGCCCCGTTTCCCCACTGGCATCCAAACCGTTGTGAATTAGATTTCGGACAGCTTGGGCCACAGCTTCCTCGGGAACCCATAGGGGTTGGCTTTCGACTGCAGCGGTTCCGTCCGTGACATCGACGCGGTGCGGGTCCCGCACACCCTCCAGCGTTTGATCAATGAGATCGCCGACGGTTGTTTGGTCCCAACGTTGTGCCATCGAGTCACCAGCCGCAGATCTCATCCGCTGCAGAATCTGACGGCACATGTCTAGTTCACCATCGATCAACTTCAGGTCTGTGTCGACTGATTCCGGTTTTTCCCAGCCTTCCAAATGCCGTGACAATTCACGCACAATCACATCGATGGTGGAAAGTGGCGTTGCCAGTTCGTGGGCCGCGCCGGCCGCTAGTGTGGTAAGTCCTTCCAGTCGTTGGCTGGCGGCTTGTTCTGCCTGTGAACGCAGTAGCTGTCTCTCGCGTTGCTTCAGCTCTCCTGCTGTTTGTGTCACAAAATAGGTGACGACACTGGAGCAGGTCGCAAACGCAAGCATCAAACCACCTGTCTGTATGTCAAACCCATGGGGCTTGAAAATATCCAGCCCTTCAACTGGTATCGAATCGTTGAGCAGGAACGTGTAGCCCGCAATGGCAGTCACCGTCAAACTCCACGCCGCTTTGGGGCGGATCATGACACCACCTACAGCAAGATTCACAAAGTAGAAGAAACTGAAAGGATTGCCAGCGCCTCCGCTGCAATACAGCATCGCAGTCAGAGTAAGCAGGTCGAGTAACATCAAAGTCAATGCGACACCATGCAGCTTTTTTGATTCGGTGTTCCTGTGCTTGTTTGTCTGCATATCAACAGCATCGTCAATGCCACCATGGCTGACCGGAGCTATCGGTCTCAATGTGTACAGCCAGATTCCGTAAAACGTATTGGTTATGGCCGTCAACGCTACCAAGCCCAGCAGCGGTGAATAGGGAAGCTCAACTTGACTCAATGACCCAGCGGTCAGAATCGTAAGAAGTTGTCCGGCAACCGCGAACCAACGCAGCAACAAAAGCCAGGTCGAAGATCCAAACCTGGCGGGCGCGATCAAAGGCAATCGTTCACGACTTGAACGTAGAGGGGTGTTTCGGGGCTGGATGGTATCCGTCACGTGCCACGATCTTTCTATAGGGTGGTCTGCCGGTAATCACTTAGCTTCGCGACGTGTAAGCTCGTCTCTTAGTTCGGCTGCTAGTTCGTATTGTTCACCCGCGACGGCATCAGCAAGTTTTTCCATCAGAGTCTGACCGACGGCGTATTCAGTCCGCAGGGATTCACGAAGTTCGATGAGTCGCACGACGAGTTCATCGGATTCGTAATGCTCCTCGGCCTCATGCTTTTCGAAAAACTTCTGGATCGTCTCTAGCCCCGAGTTGATTGCCTGAATGGCTTCCTCGGCAGTGTTCTCTTCCAACGCGCCCAAGGCATCGGCTTGCGTGCGGTGGAAAAGAACGAATGGACGGTACTGTTCGTGAGTTCCAACCCACTCCTCCTCTGGGCTCATCTTTTCGCTCACGTCCATCAGTTGCAACGTATGATCTGCGTCCATAACCGCACGATGATAATACTGCAGTCGCAGCCAGCATATTCGGCGATGATAGAATTGCATGAACTCCCGGTCGACCTCCATGCATTCATCCTCGGTCAGATCGCGGTCCGCATTTTCAAGCGACTCTTCCTGAAGGAATTCGAGCATGGACTGATGATCGTGGGCAAGTTCTCCGTCAGGACGCCCTGTCGTCTCTAGCTGCAAAACGCCCATATCAACCCGCATTTGGATCACGTCACGACCATCGTTCCCTTTGACCAAACGTACATTAAGGGTGGAGGGATCGAATGCCCATTTAGAAAGCAGGTCATCGAGATGCATATTACGCTTCATTAATCCATCATTTGACAGGGAAACAATGAACAACCCCTCTGGATGTTGTTTGCCGAGGGATGCTCGCGGTGCGGTAATCGAATTGCAAGTGCAACCGCACGGTCCGCCAACAGTATAGCACTGCGGCATTATTAGAGAAGGTTTGTGTAAATTGTTCAGGCAACTCAGTCGTCATGCCGTGGGCGTTGCCGGTTCTGTTTTTTTTGTGATTGCTGGCGTTTTTGATCCAAACGCCGACGTTTACTACCCAAGGTCGGACGCGTGGCTTTTCGTGACTTGGGAGGATTTTGGCAAGAAAGCAGCATGCTGACCAGTCTTTGTCGGGCGTCGGCTAAATTGCGAGTCTGGTCGCGATACTGCTGACTACTGATGACAACGTACCCCTCGCGATTGATCCGGTTGGCGTGGTTGGTAACGAATCGGCGACGCCAATCTGCACGTAGTGTTGAGCAGCCGCCGGGCGACCAGTGGAGCGTGACCTTTGAATTCACTTTGTTGACATTTTGGCCCCCAGGTCCACTACTCCGTGCAGTCGAAATTGAAATTTCGTCACTGGGAATCGTAAGGCGTGCATTGACATATAAATCGGCCATGATTCCGTTGTACCTTATTGCCGCTTATATTGTGAGGCGACAATGCCGCTTATATCGTGACGTGCGACCGCCTGAAGCTGATTACAGATGGCTCGGCGAGTTGAGCGGCTTGCAGTGGCAACTTGCAGTGGCAACTCGCAATGGCGGCACGGACGCACGCGTTCATGTTGATACCGAGCTTCATCATGGGCTGCGGTAACATGATGGGCTGCTGCAATGTCATGGTCTGATAGAACATTGCAAACTGGGCTGTAGCTACTGCGTGGTTCGGTGTCGACTGAAAGTGAACGAAATTTGAGAGGCGTTGGTGATGCGTTTAAAGTTAGCTTGTCATGCGATTGTTGGATGGATTGCGATCGCGGTCCTATTGCCGTCGGTCGGTTGCTCACAACGCAACACTACGACCAATGAGCAGGTTCGCGTTAAAAAAACAACCAACGAGAAAACAATCAGCACAGAGTCGGGGCAAGATTGGCCCCGTTTTTTGGGGAATCGATTCGATGGAAGCGTGGAACAATCACGTTTGTCAATTGACTGGAACACGCCCCCCGTGGCGGCATGGTCAATTGAGGTAGGCGATGGGTACGGACTCGGGACGGTTTCCGAAGGCAGGTTCTTTCAGCTTGACGCCAGCAGGCAGTTCGATGCAGTGACTTCGCGACTCGCGTCCCGTGAACGTTTGAGATGCTTTGACTTCGTGTCTGGTGCAGAAATATGGTCAAAAAGTAATTCATACCAATACAGTGATCTGCTTGGCTACGAAGATGGGCCCCGAACGAGCCCCACCGTCGTTGGTGATCGTGTGATTACTTATGGGGTCACAGGAGTTCTAAAGTGCCGCCATGTCAAAGACGGGACCGAGATTTGGTCTGTGGATACCAATACTGATTATGGAGTGGTGCAAAACTTTTTTGGGGTCGGGTCGTCGCCGCTTGTGCTTGATGGCGAAGTCATTGTGATGGTTGGAGGTAGTCCACCAGAAGATCAGAACATTGCTCCAATGCAACTTGATCGAGTCACTTACAACGGAACTGCCGTGGTGGCATTTGATCTCGATAATGGGCAAGAAGTATGGCGTACGGGAGATGATCTCGCGAGCTACAGCAGCCCCCGGCCGATCACAATCGATGGGACTGAGTACGTGCTTGTGTTTGCCCGTACAGGGTTGCTTCTCGTGGATCCGGCGAAAGGAAAGACGGAGTGGCAATTTGAGCATCGTGCTTCGATCAGAGACAGCGTGAACGCAATGGTCCCGGTCGTCAGTGGTGACCAAGTGTTTATCAGTGAATGTTACGAACTGGGGAGTGCATTGCTGCAGGTATCAAAAGCACAGCCTCGGGTAATCTGGAAGGACCCACCACGAGACCGCCGCCGTCAGGCGATGCGGAGCCACTGGGCGACACCGATTCTTGTCGATGGTTTTCTTTATGGTTGCTCTGGGCGAAATGCGCCCGACAGCGATTTGCGTTGTATTAGCTGGGAAACAGGGCAGGTTCAGTGGGTTGATTCCCGAAGGGTTCGATCTTCGCTTGCCAGGATCGGCGATCATCTCGTGGTGCTTGAGGAGCGGGGGGTGATGCAGATTCTTCGTGTTAACTCCAAAAAGCTGGACGTGGTCGCCGAGTGGGATCTCAGTGAAAATCAGGGGGCCCGGTTGGGTATCAAGTATCCCTGCTGGGCCGCTCCGGTCATCGTGGGAAATCGGATCTTGGTGCGAGGCACAGACAGAATTCAGTGCCTGGAGTTCGCTCTAGAAAAAACGCAACCGTGACCGATTGTTTGAAGTAGAAAAATGCACTCGAGCCCATCCTCAGCCAGTTGTATTATCGCAAGCGACGTGGTTTTGCGTTGGATCGTGGTTCTGTAGGCGGTCTGAACTGCCTTATTGCCAGTTCGGGAATGATCTGGTTTTCGGGGATTCGCCAAGCTGAAATCTCGAACAGCTTGACGCCAAACTAATCTTCTTCAGGGGTTTCAGTGCCATTCCGCCTCCGATACCGCTCCTGTTAGTATGGAGCTTCGTGGCTGGCCCGGCCTCAACTCTTGAGGGCGATACGAAGATCGCAGATTTGACAAAAACCAAAAACGACGTGGTGACTAGCGTGCCGAATACAACGAGTCAGGGGCCAGCGACCGCTGCCACTGACCATTTGCCGTCCCGATCCGAAGCGGCTGACCAAGCATTCTTCGCGGATCCTAACCAGCCCACCAATGACGAGGTTGATCTGCCTCGCATCGAGTCGGCTGTTCGCTCGATCCTCGCAGCGGTGGGAGAGGATCCTGACCGAGAGGGGTTGCTGGAAACTCCGGCACGCGTGGCCCGGATGTATGCGGAAATGTTTGCTGGTTTGAAAAGTGACCCTGCCCGACACTTGGCAAAGGTCTTCACCGAAGACTATGACGAGATCGTCCTAGTGCGGGATATCAGTTTCTGCAGCATGTGCGAGCATCACCTGCTGCCGTTCACTGGCAAGGCTCACATTGCCTACTTGCCCAGCGGTAAAGTAGTCGGGTTGAGCAAACTTGCGCGGGTGGTGGAAGAGGTAGCGAGACGCCCCCAGGTCCAGGAGCGGCTGACACACACGGTTGCAGATCTCGTGGAAAACCGGCTGTCGGCCCGTGGAGTGGCCGTGGTGGTTGAGTCAACGCACAGCTGCATGACCATGCGGGGTGTGCGGAAACCAGGCAGTTTGTGCCTGACCAGCGCGATGAGGGGCATCTTCCGAGACGACCCGAAGTCCAGATCTGAGGTTCTTGGCCTGATTAATCGTCAGTCTTGAGGCTTTGACGGCAAATTCTGCCGTTCTTCGCACTGAGAGGTTGACGTGAGCAGGGCTGAGCGATCGAAATAGATCGCATGGACATTGAGAGACAACGCGTACAGGACGATTTGAGAGGCATCCTTGCCGGGGATGTCGACTGCGATGCCATCACGTCGCAGCTGTACGCTACGGATGCCAGTATTTATGAAATGGCCCCTTTGGGGGTCATCTGCCCCCGCAACATCAACGATGTAGTCACGGCAGCCCAGTACGCATCGTCGAATGATCTGTCGCTCCACCCCCGAGGTGCCGGCAGCGGCGTGGCCGGCGAGTCCTTGGGGCGCGGACTCATGCTCGACTTTTCTCGCTACATGCGCCGAGTTGTGGTCTCGGCCGATGAAGCCCATGTCACCGCACAGAGCGGTGCTCCGCTGTCGCTAGTGAATCGTAATCTACGTCCTTATGGACGTTGGTTCGGACCCGACCCCGTCACACGCAGTATCACAACGATGGGAAGCGTGTTGGCAACCAATGCATCTGGTAGCCACTACCTGCGCAGTGGCTCGGCGAGAGACACCATTGATTCCATGCGAATCGTGACCAGCGATGGCGAAATTGTTGACCTGTCAAAACACGACATGGTGATGGAGGAAGGAACTTCGGGGCGGCTAGCCAGAGGTGTGAGTGAAATTTGCAATCAGTTCAAAACACTGATAGATGATCGGGCTAAGGCCCCCAAGTATCGGGGCGGGTACCGATTCGACGATGTGGTTGACTCCAATGGCATGATCGACCTTGCCAAGTTCATGGTGGGTACGCAGGGGACACTCGGTGTCATCGTCGATGCGACCGTGCGGACTGAGGCCATACCAGCTCATCGGGGTGTGGTTCTGCTTTTCTTTCATCGTCTTGACTCAGCCGCACGTTGTGGTGTCGCCGCTCTGCGACATGGCGTTGTGGCTTGCGATTTGATGGACCGCCGTCTGCTGCAGATCGCTCGCGATACTGACCCCGCGTTGGATGCAATTCTGCCGCGTGAAGCAGAGGCGATGTTGTTGGTTGAAATCCAAGGTGAATCACTGGGGGATCTTTATGATCGTTTGTCAGTCATTCGCGAGGACTTGTCGGTGGGTACCGATTCGGCGTTCACGACCGTCGATACCGTTCGCAAGAGCGATCGTGACATGTATTGGGCTTTGTCACGTCGCGTAATTCCACGCTTGTACCGCCTGAAAGGACATAAGTCACCGGTACCATTTGTTGAAGATTTATCTGTTCCCCGAGAAGTCCTGCCAGAAGTGCTGACGGCAATTCAGGACACTCTGAAAGACAGCCAGTGCACGGCCACTGTCTTCGCACATGTGGGACACGGACAATTGCATTTGAGACCATTTCTCGATTTGGGAGATGCAAAAGATCGTGTTCGTTTGCACGATTTATCGTTGCAGATCGCCGAAGTGGTTTGGAAGCACGGGGGTGAAGTAAGTGTTGAGCACGCAGCAGGGTTGAGCCGTTCGTACTTGCTACCCAGGCAGTTTGGAGAGCTTTGGCAGGCGATGGGACAAGTTAAACGTTTGTTTGATCCCCAGCATCGTTTGAATCCAGGAAAACTGTTTGGTGCTGTGTTGCAGAAGCCCAATGAAAACTTGCGGCCTGCCGATCAGACCATTGAGGTGGCGGCTGAAAATAGAGTGCTGATCGAAGCGGATGAATCAGTCGTGGAAACAGCGAAAAGCGAGGGAACTCCCGTGCCACAGTTGCAGGTGCTGCAGCACTGGCCCGCAGGTGGGATGGTCACGGATGTCGCGCGCGGATGCAACGGTTGTGGTCGGTGCCGAACAACATCCAGCAGTGAACGTCAGTGCCCAGTATTTCGTGCTACGTTTCGCGAAGAAGCTACCCCGCGAGCAAAGGCAAATCTGTTGCGAGGCGTGCTGAGTGGACAGTTGGATGTCGATGATTTGACGTTGGATCGAGCTAAGGAAGTGGCTGATCTCTGCTTCAATTGTCACCAGTGCCGACTCGAGTGTCCCGCGTCAGTCGATATCCCAAAAATTGTGGGGGAACTAAAAGCACAGTACGTCGCGACAAATGGATTGCCTGTTTCCGATGCTCTCATCTGCAGAATTGATTCCGTAGCAGCCATCGCAGCCCAAGTCCCATGGCTGGCGAATTTGTTGATGCAAAACAAGACCTCGCGTTGGTTGGCGGAGCGTCTGTTTGGTTTGTCCGCGAGTCGGGAATTACCGCGTTTTTCCAGACAGACATTTCTTCGGCATGCAGCGGGTAGACGCTGGACAAAACCACAGCCGCACGGTGGCTTGAAGGTTGTCTACTTTGTTGACTTGTACGCCAATTACTACGACCCGGATATCGGTAAAGCTCTGGCAGAGGTGTTGCAGCAAAACGGTGTGGGGCTTTACGTGCCAACGTCACAAGCCGCCAGCGGAATGGCAAGGCTCACGTCGGGAGACATCAAAGGCGCTCGGAAAATTGCGCGTAGAAATGTGCGTTTGCTGGCTGACGCGGTACGTCAGGGATACAGCGTCATTGCAACGGAGCCAGCGGCAGTGCTCTGTTTAAAGCATGAATATCCCAACCTCTTGGATGATGAGGATGCTCATCTTGTTGCTGAGCATTCATTTGAGGCTTGCGAGTTTCTTTGGCACCTTCACGAAGGTGACCGACTTGCACTCGATTTTGAACCCGTCAGCGTCAGCATTGCTTATCACCAACCGTGTCATCTTCGCGTTTTAGATCCCAAGAAATCTGGACCGCAATTGATGGAGCTGATCCCCGGTGTGTCGATCGATCCCATTGAGGCTGGTTGTACTGGAATGGCTGGCACGTGGGGTCTGCAAAAGAAAAATTACCGAAACAGCCTGCGAATCGGTTGGCCCCTGATTTCGGCCATGAGATCGGCACGGGTCTCGATCGCCACCACGGAATGTAGCGCGTGTAAAATGCAAATCGAGCACGGCAGCGACCGTAAGACCCTGCACCCCCTGAAGCTGCTGGCGTATGCTTATGGGCGAATGCCCAAGGTGGAAAAAGAACTCAGCTGATCTAGCTGGCTGCCGCGGGACTGAGTCAGCCATATTGCAGTGAGATCAATGATCATTGAAGTCCTTCTCTTCGCGGCCGCACGCGAATTGACTGGCCGAGAGGCGGTTCAGGTCGAGGTTGAAGTTTCCACGCCAAGGCAGCATGGAACTGCAGGGACTGATATCAGCGCCAGCGGTGAAGGAGAGTCCGCAGGCGAAGAAAGTGCCGCCTGCGTGCGGGCAAGTTGCATCAGGCAGGCGTTGATGCAACAGTGCCCAGAGTTGCAACCGTTGTTGCCTTCCTGCCGGATTGCAGTTGATTGCGAGTACGTAGGACCAGACGCCAGGGTTCGTCCCGGAGCCGAGGTCGCGTTGATTCCACCGGTAAGTGGCGGTTGACCCTAAGGAGATTGAATCTGAGTGGACTCAACTGCAGTCGAGGTCGAGGTCGAGGTCGAAGTCGAAACGAGAAAGGGGGCATTGCCGTGGGCAGATCGGGAAAAGCGGAACGTGAGCAAACAGTGGTAGGTGAACGCAATGGTAAGTGAGAAACCTCACATTGAACTAGTTGGTGGTCCAATTCAGGTGGAGGCACTACGGGATCGGATCGACCATCCTGATGCCGGTGCCCAAGGTTGGTTTGTCGGAGTAACTCGGCGTACCACAGGGGACTTGATTACCCAGACACTCCATTACGAGGCCCATCAATCGATGGCCACCAGTGAACTCATGAAACTTGCGATAGACGCTATGCAAGAATTCTCGCTGCTGCGTCTTGTGATTGTGCATCGATTGGGTGAGGTGCCGATCGCTGAGGCGAGCGTAGTTGTCGGTTGCAGCAGTTCACATCGTCCAGAGACTTTTGCTGCATTGGAGTGGGTCATGAATCGTTTGAAAAAAGAGGTGCCCATCTGGAAACGCGAAGTCTATAGCGATGGAAAAGAAGAGTGGGTACACCCCGGTTTGAATCTTGATGCCAGTGGGGATTCCGAATGAGCAATCGTCCTCGCATTTATCTGGATCATGCTGCAACGTCCTGGCCAAAGTCAGGAGCCGTTATTGATGCGATGAATCAATATATTCAGTCTTGTGGTGCCGCTTCAGGACGCGGCGCTTACCAAGCTGCAGCAGAGGCTGATGGCATCGTGTCGATGGTTCGACGCGACGTCGCTGCGTTGATTCACGCGTCGGACTCCAGTTGTATTTCTTTCCACAGTAATGGAACCACTGCATTGAATGCGGCCATTCATGGTTTGTTGCGAAAAGGAGATCATGCCGTTGTGTCTGCCGCGGAGCACAACAGTGTTTTAAGGCCACTTCATGATTTACACGAACAACAAAAAATCGAATTGACGATCGTGCCAGTGGATCAGCAGGGGGTCGTCGATGCAGAACACATGTTGTCGGCTATCACCAGTGCCACGAAACTGGTGGCACTGACCCATGCCAGTAATGTGACTGGGGCGATTCAGCCTGTAGAGGCCGTCGCGGAAGGAATGAGGCACTGTAGTGGGAATCTGTTGGTTGATGCCGCACAGACGTTTGGAGTACGTCAGATTGACGTGAGCGTCGGTATTGATCTTTTAGCCGCGCCAGGACACAAGGCATCAGCGGGACCACTTGGGACAGCATTTCTGTACGTCGAACCAAAGATACACGATGAAATCCTGCCACTGTTTCAAGGTGGGACCGGGAGTCGCAGTGAGTCTCTGGCAATGCCATCTGGCATGCCCACCAAGCTAGAGGCGGGAAATTTGAATGTTCACGCATTAGCAGGTTGGGCGGCAGCGCTGAGAGAATTGCGAGAGGAGGGTGTTGAGCGGAGGGGACAGATCAACTGTGAACTGGCTCGTTTGATGCACGAAGGGCTGGCGGAGTTGCCCCACGTTCGTGTTTTTGGCCAGCCGGGAGCGTTGGCGACTGCCAGTATTTTGATTGACGATCTTTCACCCAGCGATGCTGCCGCGATTTTGGATGCCGAATTCGGTGTGGAAGCACGGGCGGGGTGGCATTGTGCAGCATTGATCCATGGTTACTTGGGTAGCGAGCCAGAGGGTACACTCCGAATCAGTGCTGGTCACACCACGACTGCGGAGGAGATTGCGAGTGCAGTCGCGGCAGTCGGGCAGGTTGCTCGAACACTTCATCCCGATTGAGACGTATTTGCAGACATGGCTGAGAACGAGACCCCGCGAGACAACGAGCCCAATGGCCACTCGCCCAGTGACAACGCACCCAGTGACAACGCACCCAGTGACAACGCACCCAGTGACAACGCACCCAGTCGCGACACAGAGCAGCAGGCTGGGGGTGATGAGCAGTCCTCCTGGGCTCCCCAGCGGCGATCAAAGGACCAGCAAGCGTGGTACTCAGAAGGGTTGCGATTTGAGTGCACGCAGTGTGGAGCATGCTGCAGTGGTGAGCCCGGCTACGTGTGGGTCGATGAAGCCGAGATTTCAGCCATGGCTGACGCGATGAAAATGTCAGTGGATGCCTTCGAACACAAATTCGTACGAGACCTGGGGTATGACAAGAGCTTATTAGAGTATCCCGACGGTGATTGCATTCTTCTGGATCCTGACACGCGAAAGTGTACCGTCTATGAGACGCGGCCCATTCAGTGTCGCACTTGGCCGTTTTGGGATTCGACCATCAAGAAGAAGAAGGACTGGAAAGAAACTTGCGAGGCTTGCCCTGGAGCTGGGAAAGGCAAACTTTATACCTTCGAGCAGATCGAGGTTGCTCGGAAAGAGAAGTCGGTCTGACTTCAGATTGGCGATGGCAGGAAGTGCGTCGCCCCTCACCATCGAAAAATTTGCGATAGCATGAGGAAAGCCTCGTCGCAAATTCATGCGGCGAGGCTTTCTCTTTTCCACGTCCACGAGACGTGTAGTCCATGGAGACTCTTCAATGCTTTGGGACGCGGCTTATGCCTCGTCGCCAGATTTGTCAGCAGCTTTATCAGCCGCAGGTGCTGGAGGAGCTACTTCCGTAGCTTCTGCAGCAGCCTCTTTCACAACGTTTCCGCAGCAGTCGACAGTCACTGGGACTTTGTGACAAACTCGTACCTTGATCTCCTTTGTGGATTTCACTGGCACGCATACGGTGTATGACTCAGAAACTTGTTCGGTGACGTTGTCATAGACAGTCACGTCGTAGGAGCGAGTTCGCTCTTCTGGCACGCAAACGGTGTAAGAAACTTCACGGGAACGCTCTTCTGTTTCCATGCGGCTCTTATTCACGGTGCGAGTGCGGGTCTCCGGCTTGCACGTGGTTTTCTGCACCATGCGGGTGCGAGTTTCCGTTCGTGTTTTGCAAACAGGAACCTTTCTCGTACGTGTCTCTTTCACCATGGTGGTGACAGGAACCATTCGAGTTCGCTCTTCGGCGCGGCATTTCTGCACTTTCACTTCGCGAGTTCGCTCTTCTTGACGGCACTTTGGAACACAGACTGTTCGAGTACGTGTCTCAGTGGTCATTTCGCAGTAAGGTACTGTTCGAGTTCGAGTTTCAACTCGTGTTTTGCAAACAGGAACCATGCGAGTACGAGTTTCGCATTTCATGGTGCAGACAGGAATCTCGCAAGTTCGAGTTTCCATGCGAGTTTTGCAAACTGGGACTTCGCGGGTGCGAGTTTCAGTGCGGTACTTGGTGATCGTGCACTCACGAGTTCGCTCTTCAATTCGGCACTTTGGCACGCATACGGTGCGAGTGCGATTTTCGTTGCGGTGCTTCGTGACCTTGCAAGTTCGAGTTCGCTCTTCAGTTCGACATTTACGAACGCAGACAGTTCGGGTCCGCTCTTCGTTCTTGTAGCTGGTCGTCGTGTAAGTGTAAGGAACTTCACTTTCTTGACGCTGCATGGTCGTGCACTCGACCTCTTCTGTTACCAAGTTTGGAACCCAGACTTTTTTCTGGATCGTCTTAGGTGGGCAGCATGGATTTGCAGAGGGGCACTCCACTGTCTCGCATACGTACTCGCCTTTGTCTTTTGTGACAGACTTCATCGTCTTCACTGGGACACACTTACTGACCGTACGAGTTGCTTCGTGGGTCTCAGTGACAGGAACACGAACGGTATAAGTCTGCTCGACCTCTTCGGTGTAAGGAACCTTGACAGTGTAAGTCGACTCGACGTCTTCTGTGTACGGTACCGAAACCGTGTAAGCCTGCTCTACTTCTTCGGTATAAGGGACTTTGACCTTGTAAGTCTTGGTCTGCTTCTCCGTGTAGGGAACTTTGACACAGTAAGTCTGGGTTACCATTTCCTTGTAGGGAACTGCGACTTGGTAGGTAACCTGCTTGGTTGATTTGACAGGAACCTGAACTTGGTAAGTCTGCTCGACCTGCTCAGTGTAAGGGACGCATACTTTGTAGGTCTCTTCACGTGTTTTCCTCACAGGCACGCACACGGTGTAGCTTTGCTCTACTTGCTCGCTGTACGGAACGTTGACTGTGTAGGTCACAGACTTGGTTTCGCAAAAAGGCACCATCACGGTGTACTTCTGCTCGACCTGTTCTGTCTTGGGAACACAAACCGTGTAGGTCTCTTCGACTTCCTCGGTGTAGGGAACACAGACCTCGTAGCTCACTTCATGTTCCGTAGTCTCCGGAACCATGACGGTGTATTCCTGTTCCTCGGTGTACGGAACACACACTTTGACGTTGTACTTTTCTGTCCTGGTGCGAGTTTCCGGTACGTTGACCGTGTAGGTCTTCTCGCGTGTTTCAACGCGGGCGACCCGTTTGCACACGTCACGTGTACGAGTGCGTTCTTCTTTCTTGTACGTCGTGACCGGTACTTCGCGTACTTCGGTGACGTATTGCGACCGCATGACCGTCCGCGTTTTGCAGCAGCCTGCCGATGTCTCAGCGGCGTTATCTGCCGATGTTACGCAAGGATCGCAGTTGCAATCGCCTGCATAGCTGATTCCGTTTGCCGTGATCGCGAAAGCGATTGCGACGGCAAAAGATGTTACCCACTTCACTGGTTGTACCTCTATGTCTCGGGGAAAAAGGTGGGTGGAAAAGATGTTGTGACAAGGTTTTCAACGCAAGCCACGTCCCCCGATGCAACTCACTACTCGAGAATAGATGAGAATTCAGCTGTTGCAACTGCATGCCTCTATTTTGTGATTTCAGACGCCGGCAAAAATACTGAACATGCGTTTGTTCGGTATCGCCGTTACATTTGCTACATCACCGGCAACTAGGCGCGTTCACAAGCAACCGTGCAGTAAGCAGTATTGCTGCGTTGGTTAGCCACCTTGGAAAATGCTGGACAGGCTCGT